>JAAYYM010000187.1 GCA_012515365.1 Clostridia bacterium | reverse complement strand
TTTGCATTCTATGTGATAATGATGTAGAATATGTGGAGAATTATGAAACGCTAATATTAAAGGCATTTGCAGATTATCCAGATGCCGACATCATTGTTTTTTATATCAAAAGAAAAGAAAAACCACAGCCTAATTATTCGGATGTCAGAGGGATGAACTATTTATCAGTTTTGAAAATTTTTTCACCTGAAATTGCGTTTCGACGAGATAAAGTTTTGGAAAACGGCATCCGGTTTAATGAATTATTTGGCGCAGGAGCCCATTATTATATGGGTGAAGAGAATATTTTTTTGTATGACTGTCTTAAAAAGAAGATGAACATCATGTACCTTCCAATCCAGATCGCAACGTTGCGTGAAACAGAATCAACATGGTTTTCTGGATATGACAAACGCTTTTTTTTATCAAGAGGTGCAAATTATGCAGCAATGTCGAAATGGTTTTCCATCCTATTAATTTTACAATTTGCTCTTAGAAAGCGTGCATTGTATCGAGATAATCTGACAATGTGGCAGGCGGCAAAACAAATGTTTTTAGGACGGTCAGAGTACCTTGGCGGGGAGAAAAAGAAATCATGAAGATATTTATGGTAGGGGATTATACTACCGGTACCGGACCGGCAAATGTGACTAAATCGTATCTCAGATTATTGCCACAGGGTACCTTAAAGCTGAACAGCAAGGAAAAGGCAAAGCGTGCAGTAGAAATCATTTTCAAAATGTTTGCGGCGGATGTTTTGCTGTGCTCCGGCTATTCCAAACAGAATGTTTTGGCTGTCAGATGGGCAAAAATCTTACGAAAACCTAGTGTTTATCTGATGCATGGCTGTGTAGAACATGAAAATACAATTAATGGTGTTCCGGATGATACGATGAACCGTGTTGAGCGGGAGACCTTGTTACGATGTGACCACATATTTGCAGTTTCAAAGAAATTTGCAGACTGGCTTTGTGTTCATTATCCTGAATATATCGAGAAAATCAGAACGCTTCCTAATGGAATTGACTGGAATACCATGCAGGAATATGCAGTAACAGCACAACGAAATGATCACCAGATTATCTCAATCGGAGGCGGAATGCCCAGGAAACTGATCAGAATAATCTGTGAAGCAGTTAATCAGATCAATCAGGAAAAGAAGATGTCACTAAAGCTTGTAATCATAGGGGATACAGGCTTAGATACAGAAGAGATTCATCGGTATTCATTTGTTGAGGATCTAGGCATTGTACCATACTCACAGGTGATGGAGCTGTTATCAGCTTCTAAGATTTTTGTTCAGAACAGCTCTTTTGAGACGTTTGGTCTGGCACCACTGGAGGCTATGGTATGTGGATGTGATGTCCTGATGTCAGATAAAGTAGGAGCAACAGAACTGTTCCAAGAGCTTACAGATCAGGATCTGATCTATGATTGCCTGGATTCCGGTGAGATTGCAAAGAAAATATGGAATCTGCTGCAGGGCGGAAATAATGAACGTTTGGTTCAGAGTATTGATAAGGAGTCTACTTCATGGGAAGCAAGGACAGAACAACTGATCAGAATGTTGCAATCAGTAATAGAAAAAAGCTTATAAATATGATTGTGTTTTCTGTGATGTTTGCAGGATACACGTTAACCTTTCTAGTACCTAAATTTTATGGCGCCACGGATGCTTATGCAAGCGTGTTTATTTTTGTAATGTGTGGCATTTTGTTTTTGAATAATGTGGATCTGTTATCTCTGATTCGCAGTAAAAATAAAGAATTTATCATACTTGCCGTAGTCATTGTTATCATCGGATTAAATCTGATTATTATTCAATCCAATAAAGGCGCTTTTTTTGTTGCAGCAAATTTTATACTCATTTGGTATCTGAGTGATAAAATTATACTGACGCAAAAGCAGATCAGCATCATTGGGGGCTGCTATCTGGGCTTGCTTTTGATCTGGCTTGTGATCGCGTACCCGGTGTTCTTCGGAAATTATGATCAGATTGCCTATAATACTAACACAGCCGCGACGTTTACCGTCTATACATTGCTGTGCGCGTTTATCTTCTTACGTAAGCTGAGTATGAAACATGAAATGTTTGGTCTGCTTACGGTTATCTTACTTGTCCGTACAGGACATCTGGTACTCTGGCACCGTGCAAGAGGCGCATTTATTATGCTGATACTGTTCCTCTTCCTATTCTATCTGATGCCAAGACTCTATTGGAAAAATAGAAAACTATACACATGTCTGATCATGCTTGCTACGATTGGCTCACTTCTTTTTGTATCTTTGTATGTATTGATCGGATCGACAGGGGTTAATTTCAGACTTCCATTTTTCTATAAGAATATATTTTCAGGGAGACAGAAAATCTGGCTGGAAATTGCAAAAATGTTTGTGAAACAGCCTCTTACCGGCATTGGATCTGGATATGTGCTGGATTCATTTTTTGAGTACAATTTGCATAATGCCATGTATGATATCATCGCAGTTCATGGAGTCATTGTTTTTGCAGGCACATTATTCTTTATCATTCGAAGACTAAAGAAATTCAGAGAGCATGCTTTTAAGAGTGAATTGGCAGTCTGTGCTTTATGTGCAGTTTTTGCTGTCTTTTTTGAATCTTATTTTGATATTGATTTGATTTGGGCTGATTATGCTCCTAATCTGCTCTTTTTACTTGCAGTACTGAATACGATGCACACGACGAGTGAACAAGAAGAGGTCACAGGGTGATTTATGGGAAAGTATAAGTATTTGGCCAATAACATCGCACTCTTTTCGGTCAGTAACTTTGTGTCAAAAATTTTAGTTTTCCTTTTGGTTCCATTTTACACGAGTATGCTGACTACCAGAGAATATGGAATCGCGAATCTGTTACAGGTCACGATGCTGTTGTTAGTTCCCTCTCTTACCCTTAATATAGGAGAGGCAGCTCTTCGCTATGCAGTGGAATTTGAAAAGCAAAGAGGAAGTATTTTTTTGATCGGACTTAAGTATACGGGTATCGCAAGCGCAGCGGTGGCAGTCATAGCCGGTACAGCAAGTATCTTTGTATCAGGTGAGATCAAACAGTATTTATGGTTTTTTATTGCCTTGTTTGCAGCAAATGCATTATATGAATTCTTGATTTTGTTTTTTCAAGGATCCGAGATGGTACCGATTGTCGTATGTGGAAGTGTATGTTGTACCATTGTTATGATCAGTGCGAATCTTCTATTTCTTTTAGTAATGAAAATAGGTCTGAATGGTTATTTGATGGCTCAGATTCTTTCATTTTTAATTGCGGCTATGCTGATGTTTTTTTTAGGCAGATCAGGTATTCATAAAAGCTCCCTGAAAGAGAGTAAAGGTGTAGAGCAGGAGATGTTAACATATGGAAAGCCGATGATCTTGTATTCGGTTAGCAGCTGGATCAATAATGCGAGTGACCGTTATGTGGTTCTGGCTTTTTGTGGCGCCGCAGTTAATGGGATTTATGGTGTGGCTTATAACATTCCGGCAATACTGACGGTATTTCAGAGGATCTTTGCACAGGCATGGCAGCTGTCAGCAACAAAAAGCCGGACAGACCAAGATAGTGCTGAGTTTTATTCAACAATGTACAAACTTTATCATGCATTTATGGTACTTGGCTGCTCTTTTTTGATTGTAGGATCAAAGATTATTGCTGCATTTCTATTTAAAAAGGAATTTTATGCTGCATGGAGTTTGGTTCCGCCATTGCTGATCTCGGTTGTATTTGGTGCATTGACCGGATTTTTAGGATCAATTTGTCTGGCACATAAGGATAGCAAGAGCATGGGATTGGCTACCGGAATCGGAGCGATTTTGAATCTGCTGTTAAATCTTTTGACTGTACAGAAGTTTGGCGCAATGGGTGCAGCTGTTTCTACTGCTATATCTTATTATGTGATGTATTTATTTGCGTTTATTTTTGTTCATAAGTATGTAAAGATCAATTGCAGACAGGTCAGAAACTATGTATCATATTTGATACTGGGTTTGCAGGCGTTTTTGATGATTCAGGATATTAACGGAGCATTTCTGATATCAATTTTATTGTTTTTAATTCTTGTGCTGCTTCATTTTAAAGAATTAGTGGAAATTGGAAAAACCATTCTTGAGAAAGTGAAACAAAAAGGAGTGAACTAATATGTCAGACTTGATAACAAAAATGAAAGAACATAAACTACAGATTGGAACGATCAGTATTTTCGTGGTTTTATATATCATCATCCCGCTGTCATGGATTAAGCATTCGGTATATGAGGCGACGACTCCTTTTGGTACATTGTTAACAGGGGCGGCTTTTGCGATTGCATTTCTTTGTTGTTCAGAGCCAAAGAAGATCTTTCACGATCCTGTGTTCTATCTGATGGTTGTGGCAGATTTGCTGACCTTGATCAATCTGTTTCTGATCAACTCTAATAAGGGGGCGTTTCTGACTGTTGTTGATGTTATGCTTGCTCTATATCTGGCAGATAAACTGAAGATTACCAATAAACAGATGATTGTTTTGTGTATCGTTGAGTTTTTCTTTTTTTGGTATTGGACTTTAACACCCAAAGGGTATTATCAAGGTTTTAACATTAATTATGGTGGGCTTGTTCTGCTTTCCGGACTCATGTTTGGCATGATTTTTTTAGAGTGGTGCAAGAGGAAAGAATATAACAATAAAGAAAAACTGATCAAAGGATTGTTTTTAGCATTACAAATTATTGTTATGCTTGTTGGTTATAAGATTATTTCGTATTATCTGTCGCGATGCGCATTGATCGGTGCTGCAGTATTTACCATTTTAATATTAATTCCGAGTAAATTTTATCGGATGAAGATAGGAAATGCGTTTGTTTGGTTGATGAGCATTGGCTTAACAGTTGGAACAATCCCGTTTTCCTTGTTTTTGGTTTGGCTTGGAACCATGCGCGATCGGATACAGATGA
>JAAYYM010000186.1 GCA_012515365.1 Clostridia bacterium | reverse complement strand
TGATTAAAAGTGTTATGGGAAAAAATGCCCCCAAATTTGCAAACTATATCGGAACGTTATTTATCTTTATTCTAATCAGCAATATATCAGGCTTACTGGGACTCAGACCGCCGACTGCAGATTATGGTGTCACACTGCCTTTGGGTATTATCTCATTCTGCCTGATCTTCTTTAATAAGATAAAGCATCAAAAGGTAAGCGGATTTTTAAAAGGATTATGTGACCCATGGCCGATATGGGCCCCGATTAATGTAATCGGAGATGTGGCGGTTCCGATTTCATTGTCCTTGCGTTTGTTCGCAAATGTATTATCAGGAACGGTTATGCTGGCTTTATTTTATGGATTGCTCCCTATTTTTGTAAAGCTGGGTATTCCGGCGGCACTGCATTTATATTTTGATTTATTTTCAGGAGCGATCCAAACATATGTATTCTGTATGCTGACGATGACTTATATTACAGATGCAATCGGAGAATCATAGGAACACAGAAAACTAACAACAATAAGTAATGTTAAAAGGAGGAACTATCATGACTGAAATGAATGGAGAACAATTTATCTTAGGATGCTCGGCAATTGGTGCAGGTCTTGCACTTATCGCAGGTATCGGACCCGGAATCGGACAGGGAATCGCAGCAGGACACGCAGCGGCAGCAGTAGGAAGAAATCCGGGAGCAAAGTCGGATATTACATCCACTATGCTTTTGGGACAGGCTGTTGCAGAGACGACAGGTTTGTACGGTCTGCTGATCGGTATGATTTTACTGTTTGTACATCCATTGAGCAATCTTGGATTTTAGCTTTCAAAGGAGCATAGAAAACAATACCGAAAGGAGGCAAAATCTTGGACCGATTATTGAATGCTGTGCTGTTGTCTGCAGCGCAGGAGCCTCAGATGGAAAGACTGTTCAATCTGGATCTGCAGCTTCTGCATGATGCAGTGCTCGTGGCGATTGCAGTGTTTTGTTTGTTTTTGATTATGTCCTATCTGCTGTTCAATCCTGCAAGAGATTTACTGCAGAAAAGACAGGATAAGATCCAAAATGATCTGGATACTGCTACAGCACAAAAGACAGAAGCAATTTCTCTCAAAGAAGAGTATGAAGCAAAGATGAGAGAAGTTGATAAGGAAACGGAAGAAATTTTATCTGATGCACGTAAAAAGGCTTTGGCAAATGAAGCCCGGATGATTGCAGATGCAAAGGAAGAAGCCGCACGTATTATTAAGCAGGCAAATATAGAAGCAGAGCTTGAAAAGAAAAAAGCGGCAGATGATATGAAAAAGGAAATGATAGAGATCGCTTCCATGATGGCGGGCAAAGTAGTAGCAGCTTCCATCGATACAACGATACAAAATGTTTTGGTAGAGGAAACATTAAGAGAAGTAGGTGATCAGACATGGCTAAGCTGATTTCTAAGACATATGGTGAAGCATTATATGAATTGGCAATTGAAAAAGACATGGTTGATGTACTGACAGAAGAGGTTTCCGCATTAATAGAGATATTATGCCAAAACAAAGAGTTCACCAAATTAATGAACCATCCGCAAATTGTAAAAGAAGAAAAAGAAGAAATCATGGAACGGATATTCAAAGGAAGGATTTCCGATGAATTGACAGGATTTCTGAAAATCATTATTTCCAATAACAGATATGCAGAAGTGGTACCGATCCTGCAGTATTATATTGCAAGGGTAAAGGAACTGAAGAATATTGGAATTGCATATGTGACTACGGCACAGGAGCTGAGTGAGCAGCAGCAGAAAGCAATTGAGCAAAGGCTGCTTGACACAACAAAATATGTCAAAATGGAAATGAATTATGAACTCGATTCATCAATTATCGGAGGTATGGTAATTCGTATTGGTGACAGAGTAGTAGACAGTAGTATTCGGACAAAACTATACGAATTATCAAAGAGTTTGATGAAAATTCAATTAGTATAATAAAGCGAAGAAAGGTGCGTTAGATCCATGAATTTAAGACCAGAAGAAATAAGTTCAGTGATAAAGGATCAAATCAAGAGATATG
>JAAYYM010000185.1 GCA_012515365.1 Clostridia bacterium | reverse complement strand
TACATAGTGGTGAGGATGATTCATTATTTGTCCTTACCACTATTTTTGTGAGTATATATATTTGTAAGTTTACAGGATAAACTTAAGATATGTTAATTGGTAAGTTTGAACGTTATAGGAGAGAAGAATGGAAGCAATGAAGTATGAAGAAACAGGTTTAAAAAAAGAAATCATCCGTGCAGTTGAAGAAATGGGGTTTGAATCGATGACACCCATTCAGGAGCAGGCAATCCCTGTTCTGGTGCAGGGCAAGGACATCATCGGACAGGCACAGACAGGAACAGGGAAAACAGCTGCATTTGGAATTCCTGTTTTACAGAATGCAGATACACAGATACAGGAGACGCAGACAATTGTTCTCTGCCCGACCAGAGAGCTGGCTATCCAGGTTGCAGAGGAAATCAGACGATTTGCAAAGTATTTGAGTGGAGTAAAGGTTTTGCCAATTTATGGAGGCCAGGATATTACAAAACAGATCCGTTCACTAAAAAGTGGAGTTGCTATCGTAGTAGGTACACCGGGACGTGTCATGGACCATATGAGACGCCATACACTTAAGCTGGATCACATCCATACGGTTGTCCTTGATGAAGCAGATGAAATGCTTAATATGGGATTCCGTGAGGATATTGAGACAATCTTATCCGGTATTCCACAGGAGCATCAGACAGCACTATTTTCGGCTACAATGCCACAGGCAATTATGGACATTACGAGAACATTTCAGAAGCCGGATGTTGTCAAAATCGAGGTTGCTAAAAAGGAGTTGACGATTCCCCTCGTAAAGCAGTACTATTATGAAGTCCGCAGACAAAATAAAGAGGAAGTAATCGCGAGATTATTGGATTATTATAACCCAAAACGTTCTCTGATCTTTTGTAATACAAAACGTATGGTGGATGAGCTTTGCGAAAAGCTGCAGGGCCGTGGATATTTTACAGATGGACTGCATGGAGATCTTTCACAGTTTCAAAGAGATAAGGTTATGAATGCCTTTAGAAACGGAAGTACGGAAATACTGATTGCGACAGATGTAGCTGCGCGTGGTATCGATGTGGATGATGTGGAGGCAGTTTTTAACTATGATATTCCACAAGATATTGAGTATTATGTACATCGTATCGGAAGGACAGGCAGAGCCGGCAAAAAGGGTCGTTCTTTTACCTTGGTAGTAGGAAAAGAGATCTATAAAATAAGAGATATTGAGCGTGTCTGTCATACGAAGATCAAGGTGCGTTCTGTACCGACAGTAGAAAATGTGGCAGCAGCAAAGACAGATATGATCATGTCTTCTGTAGTTGAAACAATAGCAAATCAGGATTTGTCAGCGATGAGAAGAATCATTGAAAGTACAATCAATGATGAGGATATCACTGCACTTGAGTTGGCAGCAGCTTTCCTTAAGCTGCAGATGGGAGATCAGCCGGATCACTTGGAATATGATGCCATTGCAGAAAAAGAAGAGCTGTATAACAGAAAACGCGGATCAGGCGACAGAAAACGTGGCAGTGATGACAGAAAGCGTGGACAGGGAGACAGAAAACGCGGTCAAGATGAGCGGAAACGTGGACAGGATGACAGAAAACGCAGACCGGATGATCGAAAAGATAAGGATGAACGAGGTCAGCGAGAGAAAAAAGAACGTAAAGATGGATACAAGGATGGACGCAAAGACGGACGCAAATATGATTTAAACAAAGAGAAGCGCAGCAAGAAGATACTATAAGTTTTCCTGCAAGAGCCGAGGGCAAAGATCCTTGGCTCCTGCAGGAAATTTGTGATTTGGAACAATGTCATAACAGAGGTGAAGAGATTTATGAAAACAAAACTATCAAAAAAATTCTGGGTGGGGCTTGTGATTTTTAGTCTGACTGGACAGATTGCATGGATCGTAGAAAATATGTACTTTAATGTGTTTATCTATAAAATGTTTCATGCATCTGCTGCTCAGATTTCAATGATGGTGTCAGCAAGTGCTATAGCAGCTACATTGACGACTTTGCTGATCGGAGCCTTGTCGGATAAAATAGGAAAGCGAAAACTGATTATCTGTCTCGGATATATTTTCTGGGGAATATCGATTTTATGTTTTGCATTATTAAGGCTTGATCTGATCACGAAGATTGTAGGAGATGCAACACTGGCACTTTCTGTTGGCGTTACGCTTGTTATTATCATGGATTGTGTTATGACTTTTTTTGGATCAAGTGCAAATGATGCCTGTTTTAATGCGTGGCTGACCGATATGGGGGATGACAGTAACCGCGGTGCGATCGAGGGAATCAATTCTATGATGCCACTCCTTGCAATTCTTGTTGTTTTCGGTGGATTTATGTCGTTTGATCTGGATCATGCGAGCTCATGGGTGACTATTTATCTGATCATTGGTATTGCAGTGATCATCATTGGATTACTCGGATTCTTTTTGATTGATGAAAAGAAGCTGACGGTTAAAAACAATCAACCGTATTTTGCGAATATTTTATATGGCTTCAAAAAGAGTGTGATTTTGGAAAACAAACTGCTTTATCTTGTATTAGGCGCATTTTCTGTGTTCGGTATTTCCATTCAGATTTTCATGCCATATTTGATTCTGTATTATGAAAAAACACTGGGCATGGACAATTATGTATTGATCATGGCGCCAGCTATCATTCTTGCATCCGTCATCACAGCATTTTATGGCAGAGTGTATGATCGGCTTCAATTTAGAATGTCTGTGATTCCCGTTCTGATTTCCTTGATGGCGGGTTATGTGCTGCTGTTTTTTGGAAGAAGTACAGCTCCTGTCTTTATTGGCTCTTTGCTTATGATGACAGGATATTTAACTGGAATGGCTGTGTTTGGAGCTATGATCAAGGATCATATTCCAAAGGACAAAGCAGGTCTTTTTCAGGGACTTCGCATGTTCGCACAGGTATTTATCCCAGGGATTATTGGACCTGCCATCGGTGCAGGTGTACTTCAAAATGCGAAAGAGATAGTGAATAACGATGGAACAACTTCCTTTTTGCCAAGTGCCAATATTTATCTGGCAGCATTTATTGTCGCCGGACTGTTGTTTTTGTTCCTTCATTATATTTTTGAAATGATCAAGAATGAGCACAGGGATCTGCATATGGATCAGTATGAAGTGGAATTGCCGACAGATCATGATCAATATCCCAGACCACAGCTGCGTCGTGATTCTTTTTATTCTCTGAATGGAATATGGGATATCAAAATGGATGCCTCTAAAGAGCCTCCAAAAGAGTGGAATCAGACTATCCTTGTACCTTATCCTCCACAGGCATATTTATCAAATTATGATATGCGTTTTACGCATCATGGGATGAGAAAGAATCCAAGAGTGAACTCACATTTTTGGTATCATAAGAAGTTTTCTCTTCCCAAAGGATTTGTTAAAGACAGAGTGATCCTGCATTTTGGAGCAGTGGATCAGGTATCCGTGATCTATCTGAATGGGGAGCGGATCTATGAAAATAAAGGTGGATATCTTCCTTTTTCGATTGAGATCACGAAATGGCTGAACGATGAAAATGAATTATTAGTCGAAGTGACAGATAATCTGTCGACGATTTATCCGTATGGAAAGCAGTGCAAAAAGCGAGGCGGAATGTGGTATACGCCGGTATCAGGTATCTGGCAGAGTGTGTGGATTGAGAGTGTACCGGACGCTTATATAAGTGGACTGTACGTCACGCCGTCATTAGATTCGGTAGAAATCAAACTAGAAACAATGGGTAATGAGAAACTCATGAAACATCTGTGTATCACGACACCATACGGTCATGTGAAGGATTCTTTTACAGAAGACAGTATCAGTGTTTCTATTGAAAATCCGGTCAATTGGACACCGGAACAGCCATATTTATATGAGTTTACGATACAGATGGGTGAGGATTTTATTACTTCTTATTTTGCACTGAGAACAGTCACAATCGAGAAGGTTGAGAATCAAAACAGAATTTGTTTGAATGAAAAACCATATTATTTTCATGGAGTGCTTGATCAGGGATATTTCAGTGATGGCATTTATACGCCGCGTTCAATGAAGTGCTATGAAGATGATATTCTGAATATGAAACGACTGGGATTTAATACCCTGAGAAAACATATTAAAATTGAACCTGCAGCATTTTATTATGCCTGTGACAGACTTGGTATGATCGTGTTTCAAGATATGGTGAACAATTCAGAATACTCATTTTTTAATGATACTGTATTACCAACTCTGCAGCGTTTAAGACGTAATGATCTAAAGATTCGCAGAAAACCGGAGGCAAAGGCTTTTTTTGAAAAGCATTGTGAAGATACACTGAATTATCTGTATCATTTTCCATGCATCTGCTATTATACGCTATTCAATGAGGGCTGGGGACAATATGAAAGTGACCGCATCTGCGACCATTTACGAACAATTGATTCTACCAGAGTGTGGGATGCTACTTCAGGATGGTTTAAGCAGAAGAGCAGTGATGTGCTTAGTTTACATGTTTATTTTCATCCTGTGATTCTGGAGCCGACAGAGAAACCGATTATCATTTCTGAATTCGGTGGTTATTCTCATAAGATTTTGGCGCGCTCCTATAGTGTGCATGGAGTCTATGGATATGGAGATTATGATAGTAAAGAAGCTCTGACTGATGCAATCAGCCGGTTATATAAAGAAGAAATCATTCCGAATCTTAAGGCAGGAATCAATGGAAGCATTTACACACAGCTCAGTGATGTGGAGGATGAGACAAATGGATTCCTGACTTATGATCGAAAAGAATTAAAGGTTGATGAAAAAAAGATGCAGGAGATTGCAAAACTGATTTTTGAAACCTGGAAGTCTTAATTCTTTTTCCCATACAAAAATGGCTGTGCAATTTTTGTGTTGAAGAAATCAATCAAAGGCCCCATAAAGAAGGCTGTGACCAGAGTACCGACACCGACAATGCCTCCTAGCAAAAATCCAACAAGAACGCAGAACAAGTCAGATGCAATGCGCAGATATTTGAATTTGCCAAGCTTTTTATCTGTCATAATCAGTGATACTGCGTCGTAGGTGGATACACCGAGATCAGCAGTAAAATAAACGGCGGATGCAAAGCAGAGAATTACAACACCTGCAATCAGCAAAATAATACGAACCAGCATACTAGGTGAATCGCCAATGATCTGTCCTACAATACGATCAGAAAACTCAACGACATAACCAAGCAGGAAAATATTGATAAAGGTTGCAATCCCTATGTAATGTTTGTCTAAGAAGAATATGGCAACTAACATTAATAGATTAATGACCATATATAAAGTACCAAATCCCACAATCGTTATCTGATTACTGATGCCACTGACTAACACTTGAAATGGATCAGTGCCAAATGCAGATCGTCTGAACAAACCAACAGATATCCCTGCAATCAGTACGCCCGTAAGTGCCATGAAAACTCGTTTTTTAAATAATTCATCTTTCATTGTAAAAATCCTTTCTTGATTCATATTTACTAAATTTATTTTAGTCGCTTGTCTGACATTGGTCAAGTGTAGCTTTATTAGATAAATAACATAAAAATACCAAAACTTCTATCTACAAACGTTCTTATTCGTGATAAAATATGATCAGAAAATTTCAAAAATTTCGACATTATTAGTCAAAGAAGAGAGGTTGAATATGCAAAAGAAGATGAAATTTCTATCCCTATTTTTGTCTGTAGCTTTGCTTGTTACTGGAATTGCTCCAGTTGAGGCTGCAGCCTATGCAACACCGGCGTTTTCGACAAATCAGGTGATGACACTTGATGATCAGACGATTACCCCGGCAAACCCTGAGGACCCACAGGATTTACAGAATCCACAGTCTCCTGAGAACCCAGAGGACATACAGAATCCACAGTCTCCTGAGAACCCAGAGGACCCACAGAATCCTCAGACCCCAGTGACTCCAGTAAACCCTGAGATCCCTGAGACCCCACAGGAACCAGAAACCCCAGCTATTTCAGAAAACGAAATTCCGGAAACTCCAGATGTAACGGAACTCCCAGAAACCCTAGATGTTTCTGTATCTGAAAACGTGATTTCTGAGAATGAGCTTCCTTTAGCAGGCACATTATCAGCTGAGCAGGTATTAGCGAAGCGTGAACTGGTTGCGGATATCAAAACGGTTGCAGAGGCTAAGGAAGGCACTGATTATGTAGCTGGCGAAGTCCTTTATCTATGCGATGACAGTAAACAGGCTGAAGAAGCAGCAGCGGCTTATGGTGCTACTGTAAAAAGCTTTAACAATGGCGTTGCTGTACTTTTGATTCCTAAAGAACAAACAGTAAAGGCAGTCATGAATACGGCAGCGGATCAGACGAATCAGCTTCCTGCTGTTTATCCAAACTATTATAGACGTCTGCTTTCTGAGACTCCGGCAAATGAATCCTTCACAGATCCATATACAAAAACTCAGTCAGAGTACTATCAGTATTATCATGAACTGGTAAATTCCAAGTATGTCTGGAAGGCGGCAGAGTCGAAGAAAACCGGAATTAATGAGAGATTAGGAGATATTGTTGTTGCTGTTCTTGATTCTGGTATCAATACCGCACATGAGGACTTCGAAGGCGTTATCGTAGATGCCAAAGCGATGGTTGACGGCGTAACACCGGAGGATGAGAATGGACACGGAAGCAATGTTGCCGGAATCATTGCAAATAAAGCAAATGATAAAGGTGGACGAGGTGTTGCTGCCGGAGTTAAAATCATGTCCCTTCGACTTTCTGAAGCAGGTGAAGAGGGTGACATAACAGATGCAGCTGTTATTGCTGCAATCAATTATGCGTCCAATCCGGATGATGAATTCGATGTTCGTGTTATGAATATGAGTATCGGTGATGAAAAGTATTCTTCTATCTATCAGGAACCAATTAAAAAAGCGAGACAGAATGGCATCGTTGTTGTAGCTGCTGCCGGAAATGGCTCCACGGATGGCGATATCTGTCCGGCATGTATTGATGGCGTTGTCAGCGTTGGCTCTGTGAATTCAGAGTATCAAAAATCAAATTTCTCTAATTACGGACCACACGTAGATATTTCTGCGCCAGGTGGAGATATCAACCCTGATTTAACTCAACCAGGCTATATTCGGGCTGAGAGAAACTGGGCAAGTGGACATGTTAGAGAGGGTAAGGTTAATACCTATTTGAGTATGGCAGGCACTTCACAGGCGTCTCCTATCGTAGCTGCTGCAGCTGC
>JAAYYM010000184.1 GCA_012515365.1 Clostridia bacterium | reverse complement strand
CATCAGTCTGTCCTGTTAACCATGTTTCTTTAACCTTTGCTCCAACTTTTTCTGCGATAATTTCGCGAACATCGTTCTGCTCGTTTCTTTCAACAGTTGCCGGCATAGCAAAAAACGCATCAAACTCAATAATTTCTCCATTTGATGCTTCTGTTGTTGCTTCAGCAGCTTCACCTTCTGTGCCTGCATCAGCAGCTGGTGCTGTTGTTGTGGATCCTCCTGCACATCCGGCAAGCATAGATGCTGCCATTACTGTACAAGTTAATAATGCTGTGATTTTTCTTAACTTCATAATAAACCTCCCTTTACTAGTTTTAACTGATACAATTATTCTACTAATTTTGCACTCATTTGTAACCGGAATAATTCCACAAAAAAACCGGAGAAACTCTAGGTCATGGTCTAGAGTTTCTCCGGTATCTGGCAGGCGTGCATCCCTTCTGTTCGATAAAGCGGCTGATAAAGTAGTCTGTATCATGATATCCGACCTGCTCCGCGATCCGGCTGATCTTATCGTCAGTCTTTAACAGATACTGTGCAGCCTCATTAATTCTATAATTACACAGGTAATCTTTAAAGGATTGTCCGTATTTCTTTCTGAAAAGCTGCCCTAGATAGGAACTGTTGATAAAATATTTCTTGCTTAATTCCCGCAACGTCAGGTTATCTGCAAAATGCTCTTTGATCTCCTTTTCAATCTCCAACAGTACGCCCCTTGATACATTTTTTCTGACCTGTATCAGATAATCTGCATACTCATAGGCAAATCGACGAAGATGCGCTCTGTCTCCTCTGCTGATCCCAGCATCAAAAACATTTTCGCTGATATAAAGCATAACCTCTTCTTGGTTAATCGACTCATCCTGTTCCACCGCAAGATGGATCAATTGAAACAGAAGATAATTGATGTTCATGGAAACTGATTCCTTCTTCATTCCACTGATTTCCATTTCCTGATATAGCGCATCGACGCTTTTATTGATTTCATCACGGTTATTTTGTTCAATTGCTGTGATCAGCTGATCTAGACTCTGCTTGCAAAGTGAAACCTTATTGCCTGTAACATGAATCTCCTCATCATAGTAATAGATATTTTTTTTATTCTGAAAACCATGAAAGGAACGTAACACACATGCTGTGCTATATGAACGCGAAATCTTAGTAATGTCCTCGACCTGCTTTCCTACCAAAAGTGCTACCGGCACCTCTATTTCCTTCCCTGCCTCTTTACTCAATTCCTCCAGAAATTCTTCCTTTGTGATATTTTTGACTTCTGCCATATAGTCACAATAAATAAATCCCAGTTCATATTCCTCTTCCAGTCCCATCAGATCCTTCAGACAGTGATCGGCATCACGTTCTAGAAAATTCCTGCAGTTCTGATAGATTTTCTCACGCAGCCTGAGGATTTCTTCATCCGATAATTCCTCAAGAACAGCAATGGAATCAATGCTTAAGTGGATATATCTGATTCCCTTTGACAGACGCATATGCTCACGCACATAATCGATATGATTCTGTTCATATTTTCCACGCATCAGCGGAACCAAATTTTGTATGAACATCGCCTGTCTGACTTCTTCATTGACAGATTCCTCTTGATCTGCAAGCTCCTTCTGGCTGCTCGCTTTATGCAGGACTTCTAGTAGTACATCCTTTTGCACAGGTTTTAAGATATAATCCATGCATTCAAATCGAATTGCCTGTTGCGCATACTTAAAGTCACTATAGCCACTTAAGATCACAAAATATGCATCCGAGATGTGCTCCGTCCGAATTGCCTCTAGCAGCTCCAAGCCGGTCATAACAGGCATTCTGATATCTGCAAGGATCAGATCCACCTCATTTTCCTTCAGATAATCATATGCCTCTTTTCCATTTGATGCCATCTTTACGATCTCATATCCCTCAGCTTCCCAATTGATCAGCACACTTAATCCCTGCAAAATAAAGGTTTCGTCATCAACCAGCATCAGCTTCATTTTCATTACTTATTCCTCCGGTTTCTTAATTTGCAAAGCAGTCTCTGCGATTTTGATCAACATAAATGTACCGATTTCCTCTTCACTCTCTAGCTCAAACTCGGCATTTCCCTTTGTCGTCATCTTTAATCGCAGGCAGGCATTGATGATTCCGACATGTTCATTTTCCATTAATGTTTTGATGCTGCACTCACGCATCTTCTCATTCAGTCGGACAACCTCTTCTTCCGAGATACCATTTCCCGTGTCTTCGATTTCCAGACAAAGATAGTTGTTTTTTCTATAGATTCGCACATAGATCCAGCAATGTGCGGATTTCTTCTCTATTCCATGTACACACGCGTTTTCTACAAACGTTACCAGTGTCAGTTTTGGAATCGTATAGTCATAGCAGTCTGACTCCACCGAAATCTCATAAGATAATCTGTCACCAAACCGGTACTTTTGAAGATCCAGATAAGCACCGATAAAATGAAGCTCTTCCTTAATCGGAATGTCATCTGCGCTCCAGTTTACATTTTGACGCTCTAAAATCGCCAAACGCTCGATCATTCCCGCTGTTTCATCTTCTTTCTTTAGTATACTGTGCATACGAATGCCCTCCAGTACATTAAACAGAAAATGCGGATTAATCTGACTATGCAGAGCCATTAACTCTGCCTTTTGTCTGGCTATATCCATCTCCTGACGCTCCAGACGATCTTTATAAACAGTCTTGATCAGCTCCTGTGACCGTCGCACCATTCGATTATAATTTTGCATCAGATTACCGATTTCATCTTTTCCTTGTACATATTCGATTTCCTTAAGACTTTCTGCTTCTACCTGATCAAATGCGCTGTCAATCACTGCGAGTCTCTTCGTAAAAGAACGGTTAATGATATATGTAAGAAGCCACGGCAGCAAAATATTAACCGCTATCATAAGCAAAATCATGGGGAAGTGTTTCCATATCTGCTGCATGATCGAGTTTTCAGGCTTCATGACCAAGATCCGTATGTTTTCTCCATATACACTTTGATCACTCACATATCCTATTTTCTCTTTTCCTGTCAGATGCTCGAAATTCTTCGTATTTGCAGAATGTCCATCATTAGAATAAAGAATCCTGTTATTGCTGCACACATATACCGGCATCCTGTATTTCATATTCGTCAGCTGTCTGACCAGAGTACCATAGTCAAAGTCTACCTTTACGATTTTTTCACAGGTACTGTCCTTATAATAGTTCAATTTTCTGATAAGTGAGATCTTTTTTTGTGATGTCGCAGAGGGATCCTGATACCCTGTATAGTAAAAATACAAAATCATATCATGATCTGACTGCTGCAGTTTTTGATACCACGGCGTTTTTCTTGCATCAGATAAACGACAGAAATGACCACCGTTAATAAATGTTTCATTATCTGTATACATGACGATATTTAAACTGCTCGATCCGACACTGCTTGCATAGAACGAGTCATTGACAAATTCTCGTCCTGCCAGAAAGAAATCCAAATCCGAATCATATTGTCGTTCAAGGAATTCATTGATTTTGCGGTTTTTATAGATATTATTTGTCATCGTGACCGCTTCTTCCAATGAAAACGAAAGATTATATTCCACCGCACTGGCAATATTCGCCATTTCGAAATTGTTTTCTGACTGCTCGCCCTGAACCAAAATGAGCATCACCACACTATCAGTCGCAATCAAAGGAATTAAAACACAACAAATATATAGTATCATTAATTTCTTTCTGACACTAAAATCATTCAGTAAATCGCTGATTCTATTTAGGATTCTTTTTATCTTCTGCACCTTTTCACTCCTGGTTCTTCAAAGCAATCAGTCATTTTGCGACTACTACTAAACTAACCAAACTAAACCTGCTTGTCAACCATCAAATTTAAAAGTCTGTTAAATTGATTTAGTTAAGCCTGTTGAAAACGTGAGCATACCACTTCACGATTCAACAGGCTTTTTAATCAAATTAACAGACATACATCCATTATTTAGTTTTCGCCTATCACCAGATCTGTATCTGAGGCCAGATATTCCACAGGTTCTGTAATAGGATCATTTTGATAATAATAATCTAGCAAAAGCC
The DNA here is from genome assembly GCA_012515365.1 of Clostridia bacterium. The sequence continues at coordinate 1,389 of JAAYYM010000184.1, read as the reverse complement.
CTACCACATTGGCATAGCTGAGTGTGCCTTCTGTAACACCATTCATTACAAGATTCTTCTCGACAAAGGTCTGAGATGCCTGGCTGACCACCTGCGTCTGAATGACAGCTTTTTTCTCCACAGCAGCCCATGTCTCCTTATGAAGAAATGTATTATCCTTTTTCACCTGTTTGCTGATAGCCGGATATGTCTTGTATACTGCTTTGTTGCTGCCCACAGCAGCATAAAAATCATTATCGATATAGTTTAAAATACTTAAGTAACCGCTGTACTGAAATACGATATCATCTGACTGTGTACAAGCCAGATAACTGATCAGATTTGCCTCATCTTCCTGGATAAATCCCTTAAGATGAGCCAGCTCATGACACATCGTAGCAGGTCTATGTATTTCATTCATAAGAGCATTATAATTTGCCTCCATGGAAAACGGAAAGAAATATCCTTTCATATTCTGCTGACTAAAAAAGCCCGATGCAGCCAGAGGTTTCGGCTCTGGATAATATCCCTTTAGCAGATCATAGCGTTCACCCAGCTTCTGCATACTTAAAATCGCTGTCTCTTCCATATTTTCAGGATACACAATCTGTCCATTCTCATCTCTTGGTACCTCTTTTGCCAACGTATTGACTGTAGCCACAACCTGCTCACGTAATAAGCATAATTCTTCAAATGTATATTCTTCTTTTCCCGTCAATTGATATTTATCCGAAAAGTCGGATGTATGATACAAGATGAAACAATTGAGTGTCAACACTGTAAATACGCCAATCAAAATCCATGACATTGCCAAATAATACTTCTCACAAAAAATGCGAAATCCCCTTGTTCTTTTTCTGAGTCCCGGAATTAATAAAAAAATGACCGTAACAAGTCCTAATACGACAGCAAGTACTGCCAGTATAACACCTGTTACGATCATGCATTCTCCAACAGAGAACGAAAACATTCCACAAAGCCTGCCAAAGCTGTTAATCCAAAGCGGCAAAACAAATGCTGCATATCCATCACAAAAAGCGGGATCATTCCATGCTACTATATTCAGTATAACGGTGATCAACAATACGATAAACATTGCAAAAAAGTTCTTTTTGTTCATTCGCAATCCCTCTCTTACACTCATGTTGCAGCTTCGTTTTGGATTATTTCACTATTTAATATTTTAGCACTAAAATATTAAATAATAATGATTTAAAATGAACAATTTGTAAACAATTTAGATAATTTGTTTATCTTTACTGATAAATGTAACTGTTATGAACAGGGTAAGTAATTCTGTCACCGGTGCTGCAAGCCAGATCCCGGTCATTCCAAATAAGATTGGCAAAACAATGATGCAGATCAGAAGTACAACCAATCCTCTCATAGATGATATAACAGCAGACTCTT
>JAAYYM010000183.1 GCA_012515365.1 Clostridia bacterium | reverse complement strand
TGCATACAATTTTGCCATAGCTGCTTCTTCAGAATAAACCTTCTGAGTTTCTTTTGCACGAGCTGCTCTATAAACAAGAAGCTGAGCTGCTTTTACTTTTGTAGCCATATCTGCAAGCTGGAACTGTGTATTCTGGAATGCACCAATTGCTCTGCCGAACTGTTTTCTCTCTTTTACATAAGCAATTGTAGACTCAAGTGCGCCCTCAGCAAGTCCAAGTGCCTGAGCTGCGATACCGATACGTCCACCATCAAGTGTATGCATAGCAATACCAAAGCCTTTGCCTTCTTTACCCAGCATATTTTCTTTAGGAATTCTGCAGTCTGTGAAAATCAATTCATATGTTGATGAACCGCGGATACCCATTTTCTTTTCTTTTGTTCCAAAAGTAAATCCAGGAGTTCCTTTTTCTACGATGAATGCAGAAATCAGTTTCTTCTTTCTTCCTTTTGCATCTTCCTGAACACCTGTAATAGCAAAGATTACATAGATGTCAGCTTCTTTACCGTTTGTGATAAAGATTTTTGAGCCATTAAGTACATATTCATCACCATCAAGTACAGCCTTTGTCTGCTGTCCCTGAGCATCAGTTCCTGCTCCCGGCTCTGTAAGTCCGAATGCACCGAGTTTTTCACCCTTTGCAAGAGGAACTACATATTTCTGTTTCTGCTCTTCTGTACCATATGTCAAAATAGGATCAACACAAAGTGATGTATGCGCAGATACGATAACACCTGTTGTACCACATACCTTAGATAATTCTTCTACACACATAGCGTATGTCAGAACGTCACAGCCCTGTCCGCCATATTCCTTTGGAACAGGTATTCCAAGGAATCCGAGTTTACCCATCTTTGTAGCAGTTTCTCTTGGGAAAACTTCTGTCTCGTCAACTTCCTGAGCCAACGGTTTTACTTCATTTTGCGCAAACTCACTAAAGAGAGCTCTCGCCATTTCATGTTCTTTACTTAATGCAAAATCCATGTCAATTATTCCTCCATATCATTATATTGTTCTTACTATTTACTATAGTCATAAAAACCTTTTCCGGTCTTCATTCCCAGCTGTTTACCACGTACCATTTTCTTTAACAATGGATGTGGACGATATTTTGAATCGCCTGTTTCATCATAAAGAACATTCATGATTGCAAGTACGATATCAAGACCAACTAAATCTCCAAGAGCTAAAGGTCCCATTGGGTGATTTGCACCTAATTTCATTGCATTGTCGATTCCTTCTACAGAAGCTACACCCTCAGCATAGATTCCGATTGCTTCATTGATCATAGGGATCAGAATTCTATTTACAACAAATCCAGGAGCTTCCTCTACCTGTACAGGCTCTTTTCCGATTTCTACAGAAATTGCTTTGATTTTTTCAACTGTTTCTGCTGGTGTGTTAAGTCCGGCAATTACTTCTACAAGCTTCATTCTGTTTGCAGGATTAAAGAAATGCATACCGATAACTGCTCTGTCGAGTCCTGCACCGATTTCTGTAATAGAAAGTGAAGATGTATTTGTAGCAAAGATACAAGAAGCAGGAACAATTGACTGTAATTCCTTAAATGTCTGCTGTTTGATTTCCATAACTTCAAGAGCTGCTTCTACAATAAGATCAGCATCTGTACAGATATCTTTTACACCTGTTGTGATTTTTGCAAGAATACCATCAGCATATTCCTGAGTGATTTTCTCTTTAGCAACAAGCTTTGACAAACCTTTTGCGATTTTGTTCTTACCATTTGCAGCAAATTCTTCATTAATATCACACAAATATACTTCATAGCCTTCTGTCTGTGCAAAAGCCTGTGCGATTCCAGAACCCATAGTTCCGGCACCAATAATACCTACTTTCATGTTTCGTCCTCCTAATTTGACTTTTAATTTAATATGATTATGGATTTACTTATTCAAAAAGGCCTCTACTTTTCTTTTCTCAAGAAATGCAGTCATTCCTTCTTTTTGATCATATGATTCAAAGCAGTCACCAAACAGCTTTTCTTCTATAACAATAGCCTGATCCATGTCTACATCAAGACCTTCATTAATTGCCTTCTTGCAGTTACGCACTGCAATTGGTGCATTTTTAGCGATACCAGCTGCTAATTTTTCTGCTGCAGGCATAAGCTCTTCGATTGGATAAACAGCATTAACAAGACCGATTCTATATGCTTCATCAGCTTTAATGTTACGTGCTCCATAGATCATCTGTTTTGCCATACCAACACCAACGATTCTTGCAAGTCTCTGTGTTCCTCCAAATCCAGGAGTAATTCCAAGACCAACCTCAGGCTGACCAAATACCGCATTATCTGAACAGATTCTGATGTCACAGCTCATGGAGATTTCACATCCTCCACCAAGTGCAAATCCGTTGATTGCTGCAATTACAGGGATAGGGAATACTTCAAGTTTACGGAATACATCATTTCCTTTTTTACCAAATGCTTCACCTTCTGCTTTAGTCAGAGTGCTCATTTCTCCAATATCTGCACCGGCAACAAATGATTTCTGTCCGGCTCCTGTCAGGATCAGACATCTCACCTCATCAAGATTAACCGCATCAAGAGTTGCATTAAGCTCCTCCAATACGCTTGAGTTTAATGCATTCAAAGCTTTTTCTCTGCTGATTGTAATGACACCAACCGCACCTTTTTGTTCATATAATACAAATTCCATTTCATTACTCCTTTCTGATCATCATAAACTACTTATACACAACTTTACACCATGACGACAGTTCTTTTAAAAAACTGTCATCTCGCTGTAATATGGTTGTTTCATATTCAGTTAATTAGTCGCGTTTTACGATTGTAGCACAACCCATTCCGCCACCAATACATAAAGTAGCAAGTCCTGTCTTCGCATTATTTGCTTCCATTGCATGAAGTAATGTAACAAGGATACGGCATCCTGAAGCTCCTACCGGATGTCCAAGAGCGATAGCGCCACCGTTTACATTTAATTTAGAAAGATCAAAGTTTAAATCTCTTCCTACTGCAACTGACTGAGCTGCGAAAGCTTCATTTGCTTCGATTAAATCAAAATCATTGACTGTCATGTTAGCTTTTGCCATAACTTTCTTTGTAGCTGCTACAGGTCCGATACCCATGATAGAAGGATCTACACCTGCAAGTGCGCCTGCTACAAATGTAGCCATAGGTTTCACACCTAATTCTTTTGCTTTTTCTTCACTCATAACAACAACTGCTGCTGCACCGTCATTGATACCTGAAGCATTACCTGCAGTTACATATCCGTCTTTGTTGATCGGACGTAATTTTGCAAGTCCTTCGATGGTAGATCCTGCACGAGGGCCTTCATCTTTATTGAAAATAATAGTTTCCTTTTTCTTCTTAACTTCTACAGGAACGATTTCTTTATCAAATCTTCCTTCCTTCTGAGCTGCCTCAGCTTTTAACTGAGAAGCAAGTGCGAATTCATCAAGCTCTTCACGTGTTAATTTCCACTGCTCAGCGATATTGTCAGCTGTTCTAATCATATGATAATCATTGAAAGCGTCCCATAAAGCATCGTTGATCATAGTATCAACCATAGTAGCATTTCCCATTCTGTATCCGAAACGTGCCTGAGGAACTGCATATGGTGCCATAGACATATTTTCCATACCACCTGCTACAACGATATCAGCATCACCTGCCATGATCATCTGTGCAGCCTGATTAACACAGTTAAGACCTGAACCACATACAACGTTCATGGTAACTGCCGGCACTTCGATAGGAAGTCCTGCTTTTAATGTAGCCTGACGTGCTACGTTCTGACCAAGACCAGCCTGGATAACACATCCCATATATACCTGATCTACTGCTTCCGGAGCAACACCTGCTCTGTTTAAAGCTTCTTTAATTACGATTGCACCAAGATCAGCTGCCGGTGTAGTAGAAAGAGTTCCACCCATTGTACCGATTGCTGTACGACATGCACCTGCTAATACAACTTTTTTTGACATATTAATTCCTCCATTTGGGATGTAGCAGCTTCGAAATGCTGTTACAAATAAGATTGTTATTTTTTTGTCACATTGTGCCTAGTGGTATTCTATCATAGCAAATATTAATTTGCAACCTGAAAAAGCGTTGCTTTTACAAAAAAACATGATTCTTGCTTTCTGCTTCCTTCTTCCGGAATATATTGTTAAAACTTTCTTCGTATGAAGGATATGCAATTCCATATTCTGTTATGATGCCGGTGATCAATTCATGATCCGTCACATCAAATGCCGGATTGAATACATTGACCCCTTTGGGTGCCATTGGCTCCTTATACCACATGTCTGTCACTTCATCCTTTGAACGCTGTTCGATCGGAATATCCTTGCCGGATGCAAGCGTCATATCGATGGTAGAGGTGGGTGCGCAAATATAAAATGGCACATGGTAATATTTCGCTACGGTCGCCACGACAGAAGTACCGATCTTGTTTGCAGTATCACCATTTCTGGCCACACGGTCGCAACCTGTCAGAACTGCATTGATCCATCCGTTTCTCATAACAGCAGCACACATGTTATCACATAACAGAGTCACATCCAGACCTGCTGATTTCAGTTCATATGCTGTCAGTCTCGCTCCTTGCAGCAGCGGTCTTGTCTCATCAGCATAGATTTTAAACTGATAACCTCTCTCATGTCCTAAATACATCGGTGCTGTCGCTGTTCCATATTTTGATGTTGCAAGCTGTCCCGCATTACAATGCGTTAGGATTCCATCTCCTGGCTTCAGCAAAGATAACCCATACTCGCCAATCTGACGACATACAAAGCTGTCTTCCTGTTTGATCTCCTCTGCCTCACGATAAAGGTAATCCTTCAGATCCGCGATTGAGCTGTTACGATTCTCAAGACAAACTGTCTCCATCCGCTTTAATGCCCATGAAAGATTGACCGCTGTCGGTCTGGAAGAATCCAGATAATCTTTGATTTGGGTAAACTGTTTATAAAATACATCAAAAGAATCTGCATCGATTTTATCCGCTTCCATGCTCATTCCATAAGCCGCTGCCACCCCTATGGCTGGCGCACCTCTTACCTTTAATTTGTAAATGGCATCCCACAGATCTTTCTGGTTATCAATAGAAAGTATAACAGTCCTGTTAGGAAGCTGTGTTTGATCTATGATTTTTACAATACCATTATTTCTGTCAAAGCAAACTGTTTCTACATCATGTATATTTGTTTGTAATTTGCATTGTCCATCCATGTTATTATCTCCCGACTTTACATTTTTATCATTCTATATCAATAAAACTCCTTGATACTGGCTTTGAGTATCAAGGAGTTTTGTCAACTCATAACTTCATCTTTGGTCAAATTTCCGGCTCTAACAAACCGTATGTGTTTCCTTTTCTCTTATAAACTACATTTACCTGATCAGTTTCTGCATTGTAGAATACATAAAAGTTATGTCCCAGCAATTCCATCTGAACACATGCATCTTCCGGATACATTGGTTTAATATCAAATTTCTTTGTTCGAATGATTTTGACTTCTTCCTCATCAGGATATTCATGATCTAAAAATTCCTGTTTGAAATTATTAATTCCATGTTTACTGTCAGTCAGTTTATTTTTATATTTCTTTAACTGTCTCTCAATAATTTCTTCAACCAAATCAATCGATACATACATATCGTTGCTTACCTGCTCCGAACGAATAATGCTTCCCTTTACAGGAATCGTCACTTCTATTTTCTGTCTGTCCTTCTCTACACTTAACGTTACATGAACTTCTGTATCGGGAGTAAAGTACCGCTCCAGCTTTCCAATCTTATCTTCTACAGCTGTTTTTAGACCATCTGTCACATCAATGTTTTTCCCACATATTATAAATTTCATATCGGTCACTCCTTTACGTCTTTGCATAAATGCTGCAATTATTTATAGGACAAGTATACCACACATATGCTGAGCTTAGCAAGCATGCAAAATAATCGTAAAAAGTCAATATCATTTCTGTAAAATAATCAATTTTTTCTTAATTTTATACTTTTCGTACAAAACATTCGTTCAGTTGTACGTGTTATTTTATTTTTTTGAAAATGTGGATAATGTGGATAACTTGGTGCATAAGTCATTCAAGTCCTCATTTTGTCCATTTTTGATGTTGATAACTTTTCCCCATATTTTATCATTATTGGTCTCTGTTTTACATGTTTTTTTTAAGTTTGTGCATGTTGCTATTTTTGATTTTTTTTTAAATTAGTACTTGCGTTTTCATGAAGAAGATCTCATTCATAAGATTTTAAAAGGCCCATCCGCTTAACGGATGAGCCTTTATCATGTTTCATTTAATTCTAGAAGATTCTACGTACTGCTAAGATATTTCTGTAGTTAGCATTTGATACTTTAATACCTGTCTTTGCTGTACTAGCATGTACGATCTGTCCATTACCAATATAGAGAGCAACGTGACCGGAATAGCAAACCAAATCTCCAGGCTGTGCATTTCCAATTCCACCAACATCATATCCGACATTTCTCTGTGCACCGGATGAGTGAGGTAATGATACACCAAAGTTTCTATATACACTCATTGTGAATCCTGAGCAGTCTGTTCCGTTTGTCAAGCTTGTTCCACCGTATACATATGGATTTCCGACGAACTGCATTGCGAATCCTGCTACTGATGAACCTGTTCCGCTTCCTGCAGGTGCGTATGTCTTGCCTGTACTTCCTGAGGATTTACCTGCCTGTGACTTACGTGCTGCATCCTGAGCTTTCTTACGCTCTTCTGCTTCCTTCTTCAGACGTGCTTCCTCTGCTGCTTTTGATTCTGCATGTACAAAGTCTGTAAATACATTAACAAATTCTTTTGATACCCAGCCATCACCTTCTTCGATTGAAACCTTTACCCAGTTCTCAGTTTCTTCGATGACAGAGAGCTCATCTTCCATTGGTACCAGACCTAATACAGTAGCTTCTGTACTCGGATCCTGTCTTACTTTCAAAGTAGTTGTCGTAACAACTGCTGTCCTGTGTCCTACTTCTGCAGCTAATGCAACTGCTGCATCACCTGTCACTACGAATTCAGCTTTTACATAACCGGATACATCCCCTGATTTAATCTTATACCAGTCACCTTCAGCTCCAAGCCATTCACCTGCTGAATTATTATATAATTTTCCGACTACCTCGCCTTCTTCACTGGCGCGGTCTCTAATATTAACATAGTTTGTAACCTGAGCGATCATCAAACCCGAGAAATCTTCTTCCTGTTTTTCATCTCCGTCAGCTGATACTTCTATTGTAGGAACTGTCGTACTCTGTTCCGGTGCCGCTGCATGATTTTCTGATATGCTTGCAGGCTCTGTAGTCTGCTCCGGTGTTTGTGGAGCCTGTGCATCACTGATTGATGCAGGTTCTGTTTCAGGATTCGTGCTGTTTGGCACAGCCGGATCATTTTCACTTACACTGTTATTCTGTTCTGCCCCTGTATTACTTATTTCTCCTGTATTAGGTATAGAAACCGGTTCAGCAGAATTTGTAACGGATGCCACACCTGCTGTCAACCCTAAGAAAGCATCTGTTGAAGCAGTATCCACTGTAGTATTGGCTGACACAGTTTTTATCAACCCCTCAGAAGACTTTACTGTGTTTTTTATTTTTGTGGTACCATCATTCTGTATTTTTTTCTCTATATCCTTAACTGAGACACCTTCACCAACTACCAAAGCACCGCCGGCGGCTGGTAAAACAGAAGAAAGCAATGCCGCATTTGCCGAGTATGAGAAACTTGTCATACACATACTGCTCACAAGACAAAATGTTGCAACCTTCAAAGTTCCTTTCTTCATATAATCCTCCAATTTTATTATGAATCAATTCGTTACATTTCGTTGAGATTTGTTACAAAATTGTTACGTTCATATAAAAATATATCATGCTGTATGACAAATGTCAATAAAAACTCATGAGATATTCGTTAATTCCAGTAATTGCATTTGCACCATCTGCCACTGCCGTAACGATCTGCCTAAGAGCCTTCGTCCTGATGTCTCCTGCTGCATAAATGCCCGGCACACTGGTAGCACAGTCCTCTCCCGCCTTGATGTATCCTGCTTCATCGCATTCCACATCAACACTGAAATTTTTATTTGGAACATTACCGACTGCAACAAAGAGACCATCAAGAGAGAGTGTCCGTTCTACCTGATCCTTCACATTTGTGATCACCAGCTGTTCGACCTGATCCTCACCCTTGATTTCACTTACGGTATGATCCCAGATTACTTCTATATTTTCGGTCTTAATAACTGCATCCCTTAAAATCTTAGCGGCACGGAAGCTGTCACGACGATGAATCAGATAAACCTTTTCACAAATCCTTGCCAGAAAAATCGCGTCCTCTAAAGCCACGTCACCACCTCCGATGACAGCAACTGTTCTTCCTTTAAAGAAAGCACCATCACAAGTCGCACAATATGAAACACCCATTCCGAACAGCTCCTGTTCCCCTGCTACACCTAAACGCCTGGGAGATGCTCCACTTGCAATGATCACTGTTTTTGACTTCACTGTTCCATGATCCGTTTCTATGTGTTTCAGTCCGTCTTCTAATGTAATGCTTTTCACTTTTGCTTCTTCAGATTCAAGTCCAAGTTTTTTGGCATGTTCTAAAAATTTCTTGCCCAGTTCATATCCTGAAACATCCGGAATTCCCGGATAATTATCAACCTCATATGTATTCAGCACCTGACCACCTGCAAGTGCATTTTTTTCAATCAGTTTCATTTTCAAACCGGCTCTTCTAGCGTAAATAGCTGCAGATAAGCCTGCCGGTCCTGCACCTATAATGACTACGTCAAATATTTCGTTCATGATCAATCTCCTTTATCTGTCTGACAAGCGCCAAACAACTAACATTTTATCATCATTATGCGGATTATTCAAGTTCTTGCTTTATCTCTTTTGTTTCGCTATACTGAGATCAGCTTGTAAGGGAAAATAGGTAATTGTGAAATAATTTCATTCGTGAAGCGATTTTCTAAATTCGCACAAAAACGTGCGTCGAGGGCGTTTTGACTCCTCTCTTTTTTTGTGTGAATTCAAAAAATCTGTTCTTAAGATTGTGTGGTTTTCAATTGCCTGTGTGAAAAAAGAAGGATGAGGAGAGATTATATATGGAACAGGGAATTGTTCTGATCACAGGTGCATCAAGAGGAATTGGACGTGCAATAGCAGTTATGTTTGCAAGGAAGCATTATGACCTTGTCTTGACCTGTCAAAGTTCAAAAAATGAATTGGAACAGCTAAAACAGGAGTTGGAACAAAGTTATTGTATATCATGCCGCATTGTAATCGGTGATATGGGGGATGAGGCTGTCATCAGTGAAATGTTTCAGTCTATAGAGAATGTCGACATTTTGATCAATAATGCCGGTATATCCTATCATGGTCTGCTGCAGGACATGAGCCTGAATGATTGGAATCACATTATGCAGACGAATATGACCTCTGCATTTTTATGTTCAAAATATTCCATTCCACTAATGTTAAAAAAACATGCCGGAAAGATCATCAATATCTCGTCCGTATGGGGACATGCCGGTGCATCTTATGAAGTTGCTTATTCAGCAAGTAAGGGTGCCTTACATGCATTTACAAAAGCACTTGCCAAAGAGCTTGCTCCAAGTGGTATCCAGGTCAATGCTGTTGCCTGCGGTCTCATCGATACCGACATGAATCAAAATCTTTCCGAAGAAGAGCGCGACATTATAATAGAAGAAATACCGTCTTGTCGAATCGGTCAAACAGATGATATCGCAAAAACGGTCTATATGTTATGTACCGGAAGTGACTATATCACCGGACAAATCCTGACTGTTGATGGCGGCTGGATCGGCTGATTACGGATTGATGATGAAATAGATCAGCACAATTGCACCTAATGCAATTCGATACCATCCAAACACTGTGAAATCATGTTTTCTAATATAATCCATTAAAAATTTGATTACAAAAACTGATACAGCAAAAGCAACTGCCATACCGATCAGTAAAATCCATATTTCTTGTGAAGAAACCGCTGTTCCTCCTAGAATGAACTTAAGTAATTTAACTCCACTTGCTCCGATCATGGCCGGAATTGCCAAAATGAAGGTAAATTCTGCTGCCAAAGTCCTCGATACACCAAAAATCAGTGCTCCGATGATGGTTGCTCCTGATCGTGATGTGCCAGGAAAAACACCGGCAAACAACTGACACAATCCGATAAACAGCGCAAGTTTATAAGTAAGATGTTCCATATTCGTGATTTTGGCAGTTTTATTCCGATTCCATTTTTCTATGACAATAAATAAAATTCCCACAATGATTAATGCTGCAGCCACAACCCACTTTTGTACACCACTCATCAAATTATCCATAATTTCTTCAAGGGTCACCATATAAATCACAGCCGGAACGCAGGCAATCACTACCTTCCACCACATGAGCATGGTATCTTTCTTTACTGCCAATTTCCCTTTTTCCATCACAAATGGCCATATTTTATTCCAAAACAAAATGATAACTGCTAAAATGGCACCAAGCTGAATCACTACTAAAAACATCTCCCAGAATTCATCTGACACATTGAGTGACACAAATTCCTTTAACAGGATCATATGTCCGGTACTGCTGATGGGCAGCCATTCTGTGATTCCTTCTACGATTCCAAATAAAATTGCTTTTAAAAATTCAATCATAATTGTTAGCTCCTTTTTTTAACTTTATTGGTGATTGCAAAATAATTTCATTTGTCGAACGATTTTGCAAGTATATATGAAATAAGTATAGAATAGGCGTTGTAACTATACAAATCATTGCATTGTATCGCAAATAGCGAATGAGAGCAGGAGGAAAATATGTCTAAGAATATTAGTAAACAAACAACACAAATGGTTATCACCGCATTTTTCACAGCAATTATCATCATTATGGCTTTTGTGCCATATCTGGGCTATATCAATTTGGTATTGATCAAAGCCACTCTGATCCATGTACCCGTTATCATTGGTTCTATCATCCTTGGTCCTAAAAAGGGCGGTTTTCTTGGTTTTGTATTTGGCTGTACAAGTCTGATCAACAATACCATCAACGGAAGTCTCCTGTCCTTTGCCTTTTCACCATTTTACTCATTAGGTGAAGTGGGAGGTAATTTTAGCAGTCTGATTATCTGTTTTGTACCAAGAATCCTTGTCGGAATCGTTCCATTCTTTGTTTATACGGGGATCAGCAAACTTTTCAAACAGAATAAAAATGCTGACTGGCTGGCACTTCCTGTAGCCGGTGTTCTTGGAGCATTTACCAATACACTTCTTGTTATGTCTTTGATTTTTGTCTTCTTTAAAGAACAGTTTGCTATTGTAAAAGATATCTCTGTTGACATGGTATTTAATGTGATTCTTACCATCATAGCTACCAACGGGATCCCGGAAGCAATTGTTGCCGCCATACTGGCGACCGCAGTCTGCAAAGCATTATTCAGATTCACCCGTATCGCCGGCTGATTATTGAGATCCATTAATTTGCTCGTTGAGTTCCTGCAGATAAACCCAGCGGTTCATTTTTTCTTCAAGCTGTGTTTCTAAGGCTGTCTTTTCATTCATTAATTCATTCAGTCGTATAAAATCAGTTGCACATGTTTCGATCAGGGTTTCGATATCTTGTATCTTCGTTTCAAGATCATTGATCTCCTGATCGATTAAATCGTAATCTCTCTGTTCCTGATAAGACAATCTGCGTTTTCGTTCCTGTTCTTTCCCTTTTTTGTTACTATCCTGTTCTTGTTTTTTTGCAGTATTCTCTGTAACAGGTCTAAGTGGTTCACTCTCATTTTCTTCTTTCTTCACTTCCAGATAATCCGAATATCCACCCTCATACTGTTTTAGGACTCCATCCGGACAAAACTCAAAGATACGTGTCACAACACGATCGAGAAAATATCTGTCATGAGAAACTGTAATTACAATCCCCGGATAATGATCCAGATAGTCTTCAAGTATGGTAAGGGTCTGAATATCGAGATCATTGGTAGGCTCATCAAGTACCAGTACATTCGGAGATTCCATCAGTATCTTTAACAGATACAGCCTACGCTTTTCTCCACCTGACAAACGACTGATCACCTGATATTGTAACGTCGAATCAAATAAAAAACGTTCCAGCATTTTTGTTGCTGTTACTGTTCCTTCCGCAGTCTGGATATACTCTGCCGTATCCTTGATATAATCAATGACACGTTTATTTTCATCCATATATTCATTTTCCTGCGGGAAATACCCGATCTTAATGGTAGTTCCGACCGTCACACTTCCTTGATCCGGCTGTAATTTCTGCGTTATAATCTTCATCAATGTAGATTTACCACAGCCATTTTTACCAACATATCCAACTCGATCTTGTTTTAAGAAAATATAGGAATAGTCACGAATCAATGGCTGATGTTCCTGGTAACTTTTAAAGATATGTTCCAGCTCCACTGTCGTGCGTCCAATTCTCTGTTTCACAGAGCTCATCTCAACACGTTCATCCTGTATCGGCTCTTTACGTTCTTTCAATTCTTCAATTCTTGCAATGTGTGCCTTTTGCTTGGTACTTCTTGCCCGCGCTCCACGGTGCAGCCATTCAAGCTCGACACGCAACAGGCTCTGTCTTTTTCTCTCTGTTGCAAGCTCCATCTCTTCACGCTGCATCTTAAGCTCTAAATATCCTGAATAGTTTGCGCTGTAACTGTAGAGCATTCCTTTATCCAACTCCACGATTCTGTTTGATACACGATCCAGAAAATAACGATCATGCGTTACCATGATAATGGCACCTTTTCTGTTTATTAAATATTCCTCCAGCCACTGCGTCATTTCACTGTCAAGATGGTTTGTCGGTTCATCCAGGATCAACAGTTCGCAGTCACTGAGCAGAGCTGCTGCAAGCGCCACTCTCTTTTTTTGTCCACCGGAAAGGCAATTGATTTTCTGTGAATAATCAGCAAAGCCAAGCCTATTTAAAATAGACTTGGCATCTCCCTCAAGTGTCCACTCATTGTGTGGCGTCTTGTTTTGTGCTGTTACATAATCAAATATAACATCATCAGGCTCAAATACCGGATTTTGCGGAAGATAACAGATTTGGACATGATTCCCCTTGATCACGCTTCCCTGATCAGGCTCTTCAAGTCCTGCCATAATCCTTAATAATGTTGTCTTTCCGGTTCCATTGATCCCAATCAAACCGACTTTATCGCCTTCATTCAGACTAAAATCCAGATTCTTATATAGAACTTTATCCGTATGTGCCTTTGAAATCTGGTTCATTGTCAGTAAATTCATTCTGTTTCACTCTGTTCCACTTCATTATTTTTTGTTTTTTTACTTCTGACAGGCGGTTTCTCCTGTGTAATCAGATTTACCTGATCAAGACCGGTAATATTAACGTTTCGGTTAACCTTTGCATCATAAGTATCTGCCTTAATTATATCAGCAAGATCAATACCCGTAGTTTCTTTCATGCTTTCAAACAGCTTTGTCATAACAGCCGGAACATTACCTGCTACCTGGTCAACACCACTTTGGTTACCGTCAGATCCAATGATGGTTATCTTGTCAATCTGTGAAAGTGGCTCAGCGATTTTTCCTGCTATTTCAGGTAATACTTTGATCATCATTTCTGCAACAGCAGCCTTGTTATATTTCGCATAAGCTTCTGCTTTTTTCTCCATTGCTTCTGCTTCTGCCAGACCTTTTGCCTGAATTGCAGCAGCCTCTGCCTCACCAACTGCTCTGATACCTTCCGCTTCCTGTTCCTTTGCAAAACGGTCAGCATCAGCCTGTGCCTTTCTTGCTTCTGCATCTCTTTGTGCTTCAAACTGCTGTGCTTCTGCTTCTTTTTGTCTCTGATACAAAGCTGCATCTGCTCTCTGCTGTGCTGCATATTTATCTGCTTCCGCCTGTTTCTTGACTTCTGCTTCAAGTGCACGTTCCTTAACAGCTACTTCCTTCTGTTTTAATTCTATTTCACGCTCCTGCTTTGCAATGTCTGCATTTGCTGTTGTAACAACGATGGTCTTTCTCTGCTCTTCCTGTTGAATTTCATAAGCAGCATCTGCCATAGCCTTCTTCGTATCTGATTCCTGCTGAAGTTCTGATTTCTTGATCGCAAGTTCAGTCTGTTTCTTGGCAATTTCAGTCTGTGCTGCAACTGCCGCATCATTTGATTCTTTATCTGCAGAAGCCTGCGCAACCTTAATATCTCTCTCACTTTCAGCTCTTGCAATGGCTGCAGCCTTTTTAATCTTAACAATGTTATCGATACCGAGATTCTCAATGACTTCATTAGAATCCACAAAATTCTGTACATTGAAACTGATAATGTCAAGTCCCATTGCTGCCAGATCAGGCTCTGCATTTTCCTTTACCAGATTCGCAAATTTCTGACGGTCAGAAACCATCTCTTCCAGTTTCATGCGTCCAACGATTTCACGCACATTACCTTCCAGTACTTCTCTTGCAACGCCTGCGATATACTCGGTATTTTTATTTAAGAAGTTTTCAGCTGCAAGACGTATCTTTTCAGGATCATTACTAATCTTGACATTGACCGTTGCATCTACGTTTATATTAATGTAATCCGCAGTTGGAACTGCGTTGCTTGTTTTAACATCGATAGGAATCAGACGCAGATTCAACTTATCCAGTCTTTCGAAAAAAGGAATTCTGATACTTGCCTTACCTATTACAATCTTTGACTTTCTTTTAATACCGGATATAATATATGCCATATCTGGCGGAGCCTTCACATATCCGATTGAAAATAAAATAATAACTGCAATGACTAAAATTATAGAAACAATAATTGCTCCAACAGTTGAACCTAACATACCTCTCTCCTCCTCATTTGTAAGTAAATGCTAGGAAATATTATAGCACATTCTTACATCATACCGCAAGATTTCTTGCTTCCAGCACATGCTCTGTTTCCTCTGCGATCAGTTTCTTATCAATTCTTTGAAAAAGCAGAGAAATTTCCGGCAGCTGATATCCAGAATGTACTTCTTTTACATTCCATATCACATCCAGACTAAACCATTCGCAAACCTTTTTCGATGAAAACGGTAAAAATGGAGCAAGCAAAACTGCAAAATTTGCTGCTAACTGAATGCAGTCATGAATTGTCTGACTGCATAGTTCCGGTTCCTGTGTTCTCGTAATCCACGGCTGCTGTGTATCATAAAGCTTATTTGCATCCCTGACTGCTACAAAGATTTCATCTAGTGCGTCCTTGATTTCACCTGCTTCTATTTGTTCGGCAGTTTTATCATATAATAGCTGTATCCGTTCCCTTAGTTCATTTGTAAAGGTTCCCTGTGGCACGATTCCATCCTGATATTTTTGACAGAATACCAGCGTTCTGTTTATAAAATTGCCATACGCACCTAACAATTCTCCGTTATGGCTATTTATAAACTCACAGAAAGAGAAGTCGGAATCCTTCTTTTCCGGACCATTTGCCAAAAGGTAGTAACGTAGAGAATCCGGATCATATCGCTGCACAATATCGCTCACCCAGACTGCGTAATTCTGACTGGTGGATATTTTTCTTCCTTCTAGTGTCAGATATTCACTTGAAATAATCTGATCCGGCAGATGCCATTTTTCAGGATGTGCAATTAGCAGTGCCGGCAGAATAATGGTATGAAACGGAATATTATCCTTTCCATGTACGTAATAATGTAGTGAATCCGGTCCCCATAATTCTTCAAAGGACTCACCGCGCTCTTCGCAGACCAATTTACTGGCCGACAGATATCCCAACACATTTTCAGCCCAGATATAGATCTTTTTATCCTCATATCCGGTTAGGGGCACTCTGATCCCCCACTCGAGGTCTCTGGTCAACGCACGGTCACGCAAACCCTCTTTTATATAACGCTTTGAAAATGAGACTGCGGTGCTTCCTTCTCATAGACATATTTACTTTTATATAACTGCTCATGGAACTCAGTAACAAAATGCTTATGCGCTTCGGATGATGTCTTTGTATAACAGTCATAACTGAATCCAAGCTGATCAAAGCAGTCCTTAAACTCCGCGTGATAACCGTCGCTGACTTCTAAAGGTGTCTTATGTTCCTGTTTTGCTCGTATGGTAACAGGCGTTCCGTGACAATCACTTCCGGATACAAAATATACCTGATCACCCTTTGCCCTATGGTATCTCGCTAACACATCTCCCGGCAGTAAACCTGCAATATGTCCAATATGTAATGACCCATTTGCATAAGGTCATGCTCCTCCGATTAATACTTTTTTCATCCTCTTTACCTCTCTCTCTTTATTCTATTCACTGGCAATTGCGAAACATGATTTGTATCTAGCACATAAAAAAGCCCTCCTCTCTGAAAATTTCTTTTCAGGGACGAGAGCTATGCTTCGTGTTACCACCCTAATTCACTCCTGCCTCACGACAAAAGTCTCATCAACTACGGACCAAAAATCATCGATAGTCTATCACTATAACGGGTGCACCCGTCGCAGCCTCACCTAAAAGGTTCGGTGCGCAGCTCCAAGGCCATGTTCGGCAATCGTTGTTTTTCCCACTTTCACCATACATGGGGTCTCTGCAAAAACGCTGACAGCTTACTCTTCTCTTCATTGCTTTTATTTGATTTAGTTTTGAATTTATAATAGTGTGACCAAATCTTCTTTTTCATACCGATTGTGTCCTGCCATGCTCTTTTTATATTTCCAGCATCGAATGGCATCATCTAATTTCTTATCCTTGTTATCTGCAAAGAAATCCCGGATGTAGGTATTATATTCAAACTGTTTGTCAATTGTTGTTTGATTCTGTTTCTTATCCTTAAGGATCTGATCGTAAGCTTCTAATGCTTGTGCATAGGTCTTTCCTGCATTTGCTTTCAGCCATTTTTGAAACAATACATTAAATGAAAAACTGTTCCCTTTTCTTTCTTTAAAATATGCTCTGTGTTTCTCCGAACAGACAAAATTTTCTTCAATGATACGATCATCCGTAATCTGATCTATGACAGGTGTCGTCCGCTTTTTCGAAACAGCAGCCGTCGTTATTCCAGTTTCCAGATACACTGCAATGCGTTCGGTCAGTTCCAGTTTTCCGCCTGACGCAGATAATCCTTGTTCCCTGCAAAAATCCGCCAGTTCTTCTTTCAGATAATAATAATTTCTAAATGTGTCTGCACTTAAACGGGTACTCAGATCCGGTCTTTGATTCATTTCTATCTGCCTCGGTGTTTTTCTTTTGCTGCTTACACTCAAATAGTGACGCGTTTTTATCGCTTCTAAGGTTCTAATGCCATATTATATAGTAGTTAACCGGGCAAATCAACTAACATTTGTCACAAAATGAAAGCAAAAATCAAGGCAGTATTTAGTCTGCAAACAGTAGATTTTCAAAACATTCTTCTGCATCTTTTCCGTTCACAAGCTGAGGATCATCGTCCGTAACAGAAAGTCTGACCAGCTGGTCTTGATCCACCATAAATTTGACATAGTTTTTGTAATCCGTTGATACATATACAAATTCTGTACCTGCCGGAAATGTCTTCGTTCCGGTTGTCTTACCTGTATCAGGATCGATCAGATCTCCTTCTAATTCTATTTTTGAAGTCAGACTGACATCTCCTATGATCTGATAATCCTCTGAATCCGAGACCGGAATGCCATCATCCCCTACATGATAATACCGGACGCCACAAACAGTGCTCAGCATATGAATCATATGCTCCATCCTAAATTTTGATGGGTCATTAAAGTCTCTGATACCGCCATCAATTGTACCCAGATATTCCGCATTTGTTCCTTTTAGTACAAATATCATGAAATCTTCATATTCATTTTCTGAAACTGATTGTATATATAAATAACTCTTTCCATTATGTTTCACATAATATGGCTTGATATTGTAGCTGAATGTCTCCTGCGTGGTCACCTGATCATCAATTGTAATATTAATTTCTGAACAAACCTGATATTCATCCATCATCCCACTCACACAGAGTGTTCTCAACGTGCCGTCAATCAATAATGATTCATCTGTATATTCAGATAACTGTAATGCGTAATTTTCCGGTATCGTACTATAAAAATCATCCTTAAACAGCTCTGGATACTCACTATAAAGAAGGCATACTTCCTGTGAGCCTGCTGCATAAGGTGCCAGTTCATATGGACTAAAATAAAATGTAATGCCTTCATATCCGACAATAAACTGAAACTTTGAACGTTCTCCTTCAGGTGGATCTAAATAATAGCTCTTCATATAAGCACTCAGATCATCGTCAAAAAAGATGTCTTCAGAATACGTCTGGGTCAGACGTTGATCCAAAACAGTGATCAGTTCTGTGATATCAGATACCACATCTTCGATCTCAAGCTCTTTTCCTGTCTTTACATCAAAATTATGTCCCTTGTTTCCATGATTAGGATGTGCACCACCCATAAATGAATCCCATGATTCTAAGAAACTGAAGATCAAAGAGTCCGAACGTTTTACATTAATGCCAGAGGAAACTGTATAATATCCCATCCAGTTATCTGGATTTTCCACATAAATCTCCTTAGAATATTCTACACAATCAGAAAACATTTCCTGATATTGTTCCGTCTGTTTTTTATTCCACTGATCCATTGCCTTGGTAAGCTCCGGATACTGAGGGGAAATAATATGTATCAACTCGTATTCACTGGTTGCAAGCGTCGCAGTGAGATCATCGCTTGATACATCGTCTTGTACCGGCTCGATCTCATATGTCACATACATAGATTCTGTATTCTCTGATTGCGTATCATCTACATCTGGATGTTCACTCTCTTCTTGCCCATCCTTTATGTCATCTGTGGTTTGCTGCTCTGGATCCTCTTCAGCTCTTTCTATGTTTACTTCACTGTCTTCAAGTGTGATATTCTTCTCTTTTTTTGTACAGGCACTCATTGACAATAGTACAATAATACCTAATAAAATAATCGCTCTTTTTTTCATAAGTCCACCTCAAATCTATTTTTTTTAGTATATCACACATTTGATCTGGGTAACATATTTTATCATAACAACTAAATCACCAAAGGAAAATAGTATGAGTAATTTTAACCCTTTTGAAGAAAAAGCTGCACCTATAGAAAAAATATTGATGGACTGGAGCACCATGAATCCAATGCCATATAACAAACGTGAAACAAATCCATATACCAAATGTCGTATTGTCTTAATGAATGGTACAGAATTCGAAGCGCAGTGGTTTTCCCGAAATTTTGCCAGACATTGTGATAACAATGAGCTTAGAAAACAGCTTGCACTGATTCGCAGATCTGAGCAACAACAGCAAAAGAGAATCAGTTGTCTGAAGCCACGTAATGAAACGATACTTGAGCATACGATTACCTACGAACAGCTTGCTGTTGATCTGACCGCTGTACTAGCCAAACAGGAAACTGACTGTAACGTCATCAATGCACTGAATTTTGCACTTCTTGAGGATTTTGACCATCTTTATCGATATTCTAATCTGCTGGATCTCGAATATAATGCTGACCCTAAAACATTAGTCGGTGGCTATACAGAGATCATGCCTGCCAGACCTACGATTTCTGAGCACAGACATCCTCTGGACAGTATTTTCCCTTATACATGTCAAAATGCATGCCTGCAGACTAAATTGAATGTGAACATCATTACAGCTGCCGAACAGCAGACGATGAACTATTATATGAATGTTGCACCACTGTATGAAAAATCTGATCTTGGGCGCCGGTTGTATGTCGAAATAGGAATGATCGAGGAAGAACACGTAACACAATACGAAAGTCTGCTGAATCCAAATATGACCTGGCTCGAAAATCTGCTGCTGCATCAATATACAGAATGTTATCTGTATTATTCATGTATGCAGACAGAATGTGATCCTCGCATTCGTCAGATTTGGGAAGAATGCTTCGTTCAGGAGCTTTCCCACTTGCATAAGGCAAAGGAACTTCTTTATCGTTACGAAAAGACAGAATGGGAATCTGTCATTCCAAATGGCTGCTTCCCTCAGCTATTAGTGTTGCGTCCTAATATCGAGTACGTCCGCAAAGTAATCGCAACAACTACCGGAAATACACAAGAAGATCTCTGCGTCGTTCCTCTGCAAAGTCTGCCTGAAAATTCACGCTTCTTTTCCTATCAAAATACGGTAAACGCAGATGTTCACAAAGTCGCTTCACACGATGTCATCAAAGAACACATTCAGCGTAAGAACATCGACTATCGCTATGAAACAGCACCAAATCCAATCCCACTTGTGCGTGATAGAAGAAGTGACAATACAACCCTTGCCAGAGTTCCGGCTCTGACACCACCTTCTACCACGATATGCGGAACCACCGAACGTCAATGCCAATGCAATCTGACCGGTGATATAAAATAATAAGATCAGGGAACAGGGATCAATTTCAAACAGATCAAGGATATCCCCTTTTGAAATCACTTCCCTGTTCCCGATATTTAAATCTTTATGCCTCAAAAGACCGGTTCTATATAATCTGTCACAAGTTTGATGATATCTTTTGCTTTTGTCACATAGTAGGAGCGAATTGCGATGACCAGCTCAGCTGTTTCGTTCACATAAATCACATTTCCGGCATCTCCGATGGCAGCATAGATGCGTTTGTCTGCGTTAATCAGCCACCAAAGATAACCATAATCATATTGTTTCCAATGATTGTGTTGTTCCGTGCTAATCCTGATCCACTCTTTTGAAAGAATCCTCTTTCCATCACAAACGCCCTCTTCCATGTATAACTGTCCTAACTTTGCCATATCAGGAGTAGTCATGCAAAGCCCCCAGCCACCTGTCTGCACACCACTAGGACCGACAACCCAGCCACTACATTCCTTTGTATGATGAAACTCCATATGTGTCTCTTGATCCGGGAGCAGGATTTCCTGCTTTGCCTTAATTCCTAAAGGCTCAAATAAATGTTGATTTGCATATTCAAGTGCAGTTCCTCCAGTCAGCTTTTCTAAGATTGCGGAGATAACATCAGGACCGATAAAAGGTGTATACCTAAACTCTCCTGTCTTTTCCTGTCCTCCCATATAATCCAGCGATGCCCTGACCCAGTCATCACTTTTAAAATATTCTATATAAGGTTCTGTTTTATATTTATAAGGGGTGCTCATGCTCATCAGATCAGCAATTGTAATCTCCTGAATCACTTTCTCTCCCTTTTTGATCTGATAATCAGGGAAAAAGTCCAACACCTTTTGATTCACATCAAATAATCCTGTTTCTTCTGACAATACTCCATACAGCATAGAGAGAATACTTTTTGTCACGGAAAACACATGGGAAGAGGAATCAGGCGTACCCCCATTATAATATTGGTGATAAACCTCTTCTCCTTTTTTTAGAACTATCATTCCTGCCATATTTTGATATCCTTGATTAATCAATTTCTCCATTTTTGTTTTTGCATTCATGAAAGATACCTCCCCGTCACTGATTGTTTATTATGTATCAGATCATCAATTGTCCCGCAGGCTATGATTTCTCCACCTTTTTCACCACCCATAGGTCCTAATTCGATTAAATAGTCACAGTTCTTAAGTATCGTCATATGATGTTCGATTACAATAACTGAGTTTCCTTCCCATACCAGCTGCTTCAACATGTTAAGGAGTAATGCCGTATCATACATGCTAAGTCCTGTCGTGGGTTCATCCAGTACATACAGACGATTTCCCGTTCCTCTTCTGCCAAGTGCTTTTGCAAGTTTTACACGCTGTGCTTCGCCGCCGCTCAGAGTAGATGTAGGCTGTCCAAGTGTCAGATAGCCCATCCCCATCCGCTCTAGGATACGGATTGGTTTGACTATATTGGGCTGATCTGCAAAAAATTCAGCTGCCTGTGACATGCTCATTTTTAAGATGTCATCGATGTTCTTGCCCCGATAATAAACAGACAGACTTTTAGCGTTGAATCTGTTGCCACGACACTCTGGGCAGACCTTGTCTACAGAAAAATCTGCAGTCAGATAGATTCTGTCATAGCCACTTCCACCACAGGATTTACAAGCTCCCTTAGAATGAAGAGAAAAGTACCCCGCATCCATTTTTTCCCTGACAGACTCCTCTTGTCTGGAAAACAATTCACGTATCTTATCCCAGATTCCGATATAGGAAGCAGGTGTAGAATTGATGCTTCGTCCAATCGGTTCCTGCGAAATTTTTACAAATCCATCAATCAGATCAACTCCCTCAATTCCATCAGCTGTTCCATATTTCTTTGCACTCAACAGGCGTTTCAATAACGTTTCCTCGATCAAAGAACTCTTTCCACTGCCTGACAATCCTGCAATGCCAACCAATGCATGAAGTGGAAATTTGACACTCAGATCCTTCAGATAATGAACATTTGCATGCGTTAAAAACAGATATTCATCCTTTCGCACAAAATGATGATCTGGATATGCAGGCTCGTTTTTAAGATAAGTGCTTAACCTTGTTTCGGCACTCAGATATCCGGCATAATCACCCTGATACGAAATGCTTCCTCCGTTTACACCTGCTCCCTCTCCTATTTCAATAATATGATCTGCATGGCGCATCATCAGCGGATCATGCTCTACGACAATGACTGTATTACCCATGTCACGTAATTCTTTTACTGCATCGATCATACTTTGTTTTTCACTTACATGCAGTCCCGACATCGGTTCATCAAAGATATAAACCAGTGAGTCAAGCCCTGACTCTAAATGCATATGAAGAAAAATACGCTGGACCTCACCGCCGCTTAGGGTAGACATCTCTCGATAAAGTGTTAAATGCCCTAATCTGAATTGAATCAAATGATTTATTTTCTTAACTAACTCATCTCTGATATTTCTGCCAAACTGCGATAATTCATGATCTGACAATTCATTCAAAAACGCTGACAATTTTGTCAGTGTCATTAATGCCAGTTCCCCGATCCGTCTGCCATGAAGTAACAAACTTCCTGCTTTTTCGCTAACTCGCTCTCCATGACACTCTGAACATATCGTTTTCACATAAACCGATTCTACATCTTCGCCTCTATCAAATGCAGTGCTTAGAATCCGCTCAATACAGTAGCTCTGCTTTCCATTTTCATAAGTGCCATACACAATTTCTTCTCTTACCTCTTCTGGCAGTTTCCAGAAAGCGATACAAAAATAGTCTCCATACTTTTTCTGCAGAATTCTAAAATATCCCTTTGTCACATGCAGCATTTCATATACTTCTTCAAGAGTCATCGTTTGATCCGGAATTAATTTTTCAAGATTGATTTCATAATAAGACCCACGTCCCTGACAATTCATACACATCCCATCAGCTGTTGTATATAACAGTTCTCCTGGATGAGGACGTTCTGTAGAGAAAGGACTCTCTTGATCCTCATACACACCGTCACTTGTACATAACAGTGCCAAAAGATTTAATACAGCCGTTTTAGAGCCTACCGTTGACCGAATATTGCTTTGACGAATTGTATTCTGTCTGATAGCAACAGCAGGTCCCATACCTTTGATGTAATCAAAGCGTTCCTCCTGATAGAATCCTGTTAAAATGCCAATTGAACGTAAATATTGATTTTTCCCTTCTTCAAACAGAAGGTCAAATGCCAGACTTGATTTTCCTGAGCCACTGATTCCGGTAATCACAATCAGTTTATGCTTTGGAATCGTAAGATCAATGTTTTTTAGATTGTGTATCCTTGCACCTTTAATGCTGATTTCTTCCATCTGTCCGCCTCCAACGTGATGAGCACATATTAAAAACAGATAGGTTCGACCGGAACATAGATATCTACTTTGACGATATCGCCACCATCCTCATAGGGCGCATTTTGATAAACTTCAAACGGATATGAGTTTCTGGGTATATAGCCACTTCCTGTCAGCCATTCCTGATACATAAAGTCCCAGACATCCGGAAACTGCTCTTTCTTGATCTCAAAATGTCCCACCGCGTAGAGTCCACCCTCTAATTCCATTTTTGTGAGGATTCCATCCTCAATGATGTCAACGTCTGACGGCACACTGATACACAAGCTTGTCCGAAACTTATACTCCTGGGCAAACTCCGGATTATCATGGTAAACTGCAAATACCATTGTCTGCTCTTCAATACAGATTCCTTGTTTTCCTGCATGCTCGACTAAAGTTTCAATCAGATGCATAAATTCTGTCTCAAGTGATTCATATGAGCCGGTGTGTCTTACGTACGCAGCCTGCATGTTAGGAAGCTTCTCAATGGTAATCGCTCCTGTTACAGGAATGTGTTCCTTTGAATCTCTGTTTTTTGCTGTTCTCCCATTGTACTCAGACAATAAAAATGAATCTTTGCAATTCTTGCTATATTCCTGCCTGTATTCTCTTGGCGTCACTCCATGATAATTCTTAAAAGCCCGGGAAAACACTGAAGAATCAGTGAACCCGAGCTCTAAAGCAATCTCTGTTATGTTTTTATCAGGACGATGTGCCAGCAGAAACAATGCATTTTCCATACGAATACGGTTTACATAATGTGCTAGTGGTTCCCGAAGTATCCCCTGAAAGATACGGCTAAAATGAAACTTTGAAAACCCGGCTGTATCTGCAAGCACATCTAATGTCAGAGCTTCATCCATATGCTCCTCGATATAATCCTGTACTTTATGTATCCTTCGTATATATTCATCTTTATAGCACTGTCCTGACATCTTTCACACTCTCTTTACTCTTTGATACTTTTGAGTATCTTTCCACCAATGAAATGCAGAGCAACTGCTGCCAGAATCGCACAGCCATATATCGTAATGAGATAATGATTAACATCTGCATACTGCATTCCATCTGTCATTGTCATGATAAATAAATTATGCAGCATATATAATTCCATTGAAATCTTACCTAGAAAATCAAGTATCTTATTTGAAAATTGTAATTTCATGGTCAGCATCATAAAGAAAAGGATTCCGGCTGCTGCCATCAAGGTCTGCACGATCAGAGTAATGAATTTATCTGCATATCCCATAGAAACTTCAGTTTCTGTATAATATCCATGATTCATCATGACATATCTGGTTAGTACAAATAGAACTGCAAACAGGACAAAACCAACTGTCATAAAAACTGCATAATGTTTTTTCACAGCTGCAAAAACTGCATCTTTAAACTTCGCAATTGTCATTCCAATGAAGAACAGGATTGTCGTATTATACCACCACTCACCCTTAAACCAGACACCACCACTAAAGGATTCATAATCATGTCCAAGTAATACACTAATGATAATCAGCGCTACCGTACAGATTCCCATAACTGCATAAGCTGCATTGCGATTTTTAATCAGCCGGAATATGATGTAGAAAAGAACATAGAGTACACAGATTTCGACAATAAACCACAGATGAGTGTTCATCAACACAAAACCTGATAACGCCAGCATTACTTCACCCGGTTTGATTGCCTCACCAATAAATAAATTGTTAAACACACCATTACATACAACAAAAATCAGATTTACAAGATAAAACGGAATCAAAATAACAGGAAAACGTTTCTTCACAAAGGTATCCAGATAATTTGGCTTTGTTTCCAGGCTGACCATCAGTCCATATCCTGAAAAGAAGAAAAACATGCCTGCAAATAAAACACCTACATCATTAAAAAGATTAAGTGGTCCATAATTTATCTCTCCATACTTCGTGATTGACTGAACCAGATGATGCAGCATAATTCCAACTGCTGCAAACCCCTGTAACCCCTTTGTCACTTTAAGGGACATAAAGTCCTCATGAAATTCACCCTTGGCACTCTTTTTAAAGCCTGCTGCTAATACAATATACAGTACTAATATACTAATTGATTCAAACAAATTATACATTTCTGCTCTTCCCTTTCTTTTGTTCAATATTCAGAACACACTTCTTAATCTTATTGATTATGACAGCCTCTACAATAGATGTAGCAATGACAACAATCAAGTACATCAAAAGATCCGAATAAAGTAGTCTGAAAAATAATGTAGCATTGAAATAATTTATGAGCAGAATCTCTAACGAAAATTCTCCAAGAAACGATAGCAGTTTGTTTTGGAAACGTACCTTCATCATGATCAGGAGCATGAGTAAAATAAAGAATGCCACTAAAATGATCTGTATGAATAATGCGAACATTCTTCCGACATACATAGGATTCTCTGCTGTTGCCTCATATGGAGCAAACATAAGCACAGCTTGGTCAATCATGAAAAACATAACAAACCCTATGATAGCAAAAATTAACATTGGTACATAAGATATATGCAGCCATTTCACCAGACGTTCCTCACACTTTGCATAAATCATTCCGAACAGAAACAGTGCTGTGGTATTATACCACCATTCACCTCGAAACCATAACCCCTGACTGACCGTATCATAATCACGTCCCATTATAAAACTTAGAGCCATTAATGCTATGACACAGACACTCATTACTCCTATCGCCACATTCTGCTTTTTGATCAAACGAAAGATCAAGTAAAAAAGCAGGTAAAGAATCATGATTTCCACCGCGAACCACATCTCATTATTCGATAGTAACAACCCAAAAAATGCAGCAATCAGGTCCACACTGGAGAACGTAACTCCCATAATCTGGCTAAAAATCAGATAGATGTAATTACAGATAAAGAACGGAACCAGGATCAGAATAATTCTTTTTTTCACAAAGCCCTGCAAATAGTTTTCTTTCGTATTAAGACTGTGGATCAGTCCATAGCCGGAGCAAAAAAAGAAATAGCCCACGATCAATATGCCACAGTAAAAATAAACATGAAAGAGAGAATGAGCTCTTCCCAGCTTTTCAAGCGCAACCGAGGTCAAGTGCAGGATTGCACAAATACCAAGCAATCCCTGAATCCCTTTACTGACTTCTACTGAAAAATAATCACTATGAAATTGTTTTTTAGGTGCTACTGTCATCCTACTTATTAAAATGATGAGAATAAGCAGCGCACTTACAATAAAAACTAAATTTTCCATGATTCCTCACTAGATGATCAAATAGTTGTAAACATTGAGTCCAATTGATACTAATAACATCAGTAACATGATAAAAAATATAATGACTCGCCTGCTCTTTAGCCTGTTCCTTTCTATCTCCTCATCAGATAGAAGTAATGAACTTTCCAGCAGATCCTTTGCCTCATCATTTGTGATCATTGACTCCGGCGTCAGACGCTCGCCCTTGATTAACTCCAATACTGAAACCTGCAGCGTTTCCGCTAATGGTTCCAGCATAGAAATATCAGGGAAGCTCAAACCTCTTTCCCATTTAGAAATAGCCTTATCTGTCAGGTTGATTTTTTGGGCTAGTTCCTTTTGTGTTAATCCGGATTCCTTGCGAAGGACTGCAATAAAGGAACCAAACTTCTCCTTATCCATTTCGTTTCCTCCCACGCGGGAAAAATATCATACATACATCTAAAACTTCCAAATCAATCAATCTGCTCATGCAGATAATTTAATCGATTTCGTTGTTTTATTCAATCGACTGTTAGTAGAATTCTCTATTTTTCTTCATATTTGGCTTTTTATCTCTCATAAATTCTAGAAATGTAGTTTTTTATATAATTCCACGAAAAAATCCCTGCGTTTAAAAATCACCAAAGCAATCAGCCATAAAAAACTGATTCCACTACACAAAACTGCAAAGATCGGGAAATTAGATATACGGAACATTAGCAGGAATGCCGGTATCAATCCCAATATGCCGGACATGATATAGTAGATCATATAAGATTCAACAGATAGCTTTTGTATCCTGGTGATAATGACCATAGAAACCAATATCACAAAATAAACACATGGCATAACAAAATCAAGACTCCATTCATTCCATCCTGTATAGTAATCCCAGATGATACAAACCGTTGGAATAATGAGCATCTGCCAGATACCGTTCTTTAATAGATTATGTCTTTTGAAAAAACCGACAGCCAGTGTAATCCACATGCTGAGAGAACCCCCGGCGACAAAAACTGACCAGTTTAACTTCGGGGTGACCAAATAATTTACCATACCACAAATCACGACAGCTGCAACACAGGCAAATGAAAAGTATTGAAAAAATTTAATTCCTTCATAGGTGCTTTTTTTCTCTGGAAAACAATCTGTCAGAAAATTAGTTTCTATTCCGAAGCCTTTTAACAGACGAAAGAAATTACGTTCAATATTCTGATGCTGATATCCGGATGCAAAGCTTAATACAAGTTCATCTTGAAACGAACACATGCTGAGTTCTATTTTTTTTGTACTGGTAAAAACACCAAAATAACGAATATATGGCTCATATTCAGGTGGCAGACTGACAATCCCAAGATTTGAAAAAACAGCTGTCACATCCTTATTGGAAAATAATGCTCCTATCTGCATTCCCAGATTTTTAATTCCCAAAGGACAAAAGCGTAGAATCGGATTACATTCCATTTTCATATAGTGACTAAAGCGTCGACCTAGTCCATCCTTATTCAGTTCCTCTTTATAGTACCTTGCAACTGATCTGAGCACATCATCAAAGGAATATTCCTCTTGTGAGAATTGATAATAGGGTTCGATCCATGCGAAAAAATTCAGCATAGAAACAGAAGGAAAATAGGTTCGTAAGTTAGCAGGAACCATGAGTGTGACCGGTCTGTTGATCTGCCGCTTGCTCATTTCTTCACGTATGGCACATAAAAGCACTGCGCTTAGAAATACCGTAATAGACACCTGGTAT
>JAAYYM010000182.1 GCA_012515365.1 Clostridia bacterium | reverse complement strand
ATCAAAACATTAAGACGACAGGCTTACGGATATCGTGATGATGAATACTTCTTCCTTAAACTGTTTGATATCAGCAGGAAGACTTATGTCAGAAATCCTTTATCCCACAAAATTTGTGATTGAGCCAAATTGTTTTTAAAGTTTCTGCTTTTCCCTCTGTTCCAGTTGCTTTTAATTCTTGCTGTTCTTTTACCAACTCAATGATGTTCCCACCATTAGCCTTATAGCAACGAAGTTTACACATTTGATTTGCTCCATGTTCACTCCATCCCATTGGCCTTGAACTCATCCTGGCGGAAAAGGTATGGCTAATGTGTCCTTCTGCACTACAACCAATGATATCTGGATTTTTTATCTTTACCGTAATTCCATGCCAATGATTTATGATATATGTTTTTGCATCCAATACACTCTTTATTTTTGTGTCACTTTCAGTAACGGCAATGATTCTATCAAATATTTCAATTAATTCTTTTTTGTGTCTTCCATTTATTGCTGCATATAGTTCTGATTTTGCATCCGCTGTGCTATCGAGTAAATGGCTTGTTGCCTGATTTATATATTTCATAAGATGAAATTGATCCAACACAAACTTACTATGAGGTATATAGTTTGTTCCTGCTTTAATCCAATCGGCTCCGTCACCATTAATATAAACTGTCTTTAGCGTATTGTTATCATAATTGTTAGCAATATACTCGGATACTTTTTCCCACAGTTCTGCATTTCCTTTCGCACCACTATAAATCCCACCGAAATATCGTTTTCCTATTAATTCTTTACGGTTTGACTTCTCGTGAACGAGACGAACTCCTTCATACACGTAAATCATTTTTCCTAGCATTGTATTATATTTATTTCCATTCGGGGACTTCTTAATATCCCCTTTCACGAATTCAAACTGCTTCGAAATATGATCCTCATCTGCATCAATATAGAGTACCTCTACCTTTTTCTTTTCCGTTATGATATTTGGTGCTTCTGGAATCACGAGCGCATGTACTTTGTTTTTTACCGTTTGTTTGCTCACCGCATCACATAAGCTAACGTTCATACCACCTTTTCGGTAGCTACTATCAATGGTTTCTTCTAGTAGCGCAGCCTCTGCTCCTGCTGTTATTCGTGTATGGGCATCTATTCCCATTAAATCATCTAATAGATAATGATACGTTTTATCCTTTTTTTCTTGAAACAGAGTTCTTTCATATACCACATTTCCTAGGCGACATAGTAATTGTGTTTGCTCTTTTCTATTTATGTTCCATTTCAAGCTACGTTTTGGTGACTGACGTATGCTTTCATCTGCATCTTCGAGTGTTTCTTTAATAAGATTTAGCCCAAAGGATAGGAGGGTTTCTAATACACCGTCCACCATTTCATCTAGTTTGGTTGGATCCTCAAAAAATTTTTTTGCGATAATTCCTAATTCTTTTGTACTTTTCTCATTAAAATGTTGTATACTTTTGTTCATAGAGAATACCTTTCTTTCTGTTGATTTTGTGTCGTAACTCAATCATAACATAAAGTGGTATTCTCTATTTTATTTAATTCATTTTCAACTTAAGGTAATTTTACTCTAT
>JAAYYM010000181.1 GCA_012515365.1 Clostridia bacterium | reverse complement strand
GTTCCTGAACCTGAACTGTCTGTAACAAGAGTAGAAGAGGTTTATTATGAGGAAGAGTATAATGCAGATATACAGTATGTAGATAATGATGATTGGTATACAACTGATACAAAGGTATTGCAAGAACCGACCAGTGGATTTAGAAAGGTTGTTGCTGATATCAATTATCGTAATGACGAGGAAGTTTCTCAGGATCTTGTCTTTGAAGATATCGTCATGGCAGCAGTTCCAAAAATAGTGGAGCGAGGAACCAAGACACCGCCTACTTATCTGAAACCGATCTCTGGTGGAAGGTTATCTTCACCATTTGGACGAAGAAGCGCGCCTACTAAGGGAGCATCTACGTATCACAAGGGTGTTGACTGGGCAACTGCTATCGGAACATCTGTCTGTGCTTCATCAGGTGGTGTTGTTACAAAAGCCGGATGGGGAAGTGGATACGGATATGTGGTATATATCAGGCATCCGGATGGTAAGGAGACACGTTACGGTCATTTGAGCAAGGTTTTGGTTAAATCCGGACAGTCTGTAAAACAGGGACAAAAGATTGCATTAAGTGGAAATACAGGACGTAGTACCGGACCTCATTTGCATTTTGAGATCATTGTAAATGGTACACATGCAAATCCGATGACCTATTTACATTGATTTAATTTTTCGGTTGTGTTAAAATACAAGTTAATCTAAGGGTAGAGGTGTGAGCATTGGAACAGTATATTATTAAGGGTGGAAATCCATTGGTTGGGGAAGTAGAGATAGGCGGAGCCAAAAACGCTGCGCTCGGCATTTTAGCCGCATCTATTATGACCGATGAGACTGTCACAATAGAAAATTTGCCTGATGTACGAGATATTGGAGTGTTACTACAGGCAATGGAAGCAATTGGTGTTGTAATTGACAGAGTGGATCGTCATACAGTTAAAATTAATGGCTCATTGATTCACTCACTGATCATTGATAAAGAATATATTAAGAAAATTCGTGCTTCTTACTATTTGCTTGGCGCATTATTAGGAAAATATAAAGAAGCAGAGGTAGCACTTCCGGGAGGCTGTAATATCGGCAGCCGTCCGATTGATCAGCATATTAAAGGCTTTAAAGCACTGGGCGCAGATGTGAAGATTTCACATGGTCTGATTCAGACAAAAGCAGAGCGTCTGGCAGGAAGTCATATTTATCTGGATGTCGTAACAGTGGGTGCTACGATTAATATTATGATGGCCGCTGCCATGGCAGAAGGTAAAACGATTATTGAAAATGCAGCAAAAGAGCCACATGTAGTTGATGTTGCCAATTTTTTAAATAGTATGGGTGCCAATATTAAGGGTGCAGGTACAGATGTAATCAGAATCAAAGGAGTAGAGAAGCTACATAAGACAACATACTCTATTATTCCTGATCAGATCGAAGCCGGAACATTTATGTTTGCAGCAGCTATTACAAAAGGTGACATTATGATCAAGAATGTGATTCCAAAGCATTTGGAATCAATCAGTGCTAAATTACTTGAAATAGGATGCGAAGTAGAAGAATTTGATGATGCAGTACGTGTGGTATCTTCAAAACCGTTACGTCATACACAGGTTAAAACTTTACCTTATCCGGGATTCCCGACCGATATGCAGCCACAGATTGGTGTAACCTTGGCTTTATCGGAAGGAACCAGTATCATAACGGAAAATATATTTGAAAATCGATTTAAATATGTAGATGAACTTGCCTGCATGGGAGCAAATATCAAAGTAGAAGGTAATACTGCAATCATCGAAGGTGTATCAAAATACACAGGGGCCTGTATTTCGGCACCGGATTTAAGAGCCGGAGCTGCACTTGTATTGGCAGGACTTGCAGCAGAGGGTATTACAATCATTGATGATATTGTATATATTGAAAGAGGATATGAAGACTTCCCAGGCAAATTAGTGAGCCTTGGAGCACAGATTGATAAGGTATCAACAGAAAAAGAAATTCAGAAATTTAAGTTAAAAACAGGATGAAGCATATAAAAAAACGGAACCGATGATGGTTCCGTTTTTTTATACAAATGTTTCTATGAAAATATCCGGTTCTTTTGAAAGATCAATAAACTCATTTCCGCATTTAATCAACGGTCTTGATATTTTTGTGTGATTCATGAAGACGACGTCGCCTTCTTTTCCATTGCTCAGGCGTACTCTGTTATTCATATAAGTAGCAGCAATGTGTTCAAGAAATGTCAGAATATATTTGCTGTCATATTTCTGGAGACCTTCTGACTCAAAAATACTAATGACTTTAAATGGACAAAGCGGGCCACGATAAACGCGAGCAGCTGTCATTGCATCATATACATCTGCGATAGAAACGATTTTTGCATATTTATTAATCTTATCGCCTTTTAGTCCAAGCGGATAACCGGAGCCGTCACATCTCTCATGGTGCATTAAGGCAGTTTCTTTGATAGCCTCACTGATGTTGTATTCAGCAAGAATGTTATATCCTTGAAGTGTGTGAGTTTTTATGACGTTATATTCCGCAGTTGATAAGCGTGCGGGTTTTTTGATGATACTGTCAGGAATTAATAGTTTTCCGATATCGTGAAGCAGACCACACAGTGTCAATATTTCTATTTCTTCATCCGGAAGCTTTAGCCATTTGGCAAAGACGTTACAGATCAAGGCAACATTAATACAGTGCATATATGTAAAATCATCGTACTGTCTCATGTTATGCAGCATGTCAAATACAGTAATGCCATTCATTTCAGATGTGATTAATCCCATGACACTGTCAAACAGTTTTCTGGTATCAATGGGAGCATTTTTTTCAACAATTTCGTGAATGGTATTTCTATATGAAGATGCTTCTTCGAGAAAACTTTTTTCAAATGACTGAAACTGCTTACTTGCCTTTACTTTCTGAGAATAGGACGAATCATCTGAAATCGAAAACACAGATTCCTCATCAACTTCGTTGGTTTTCTCCTTGATTTTGATGGCGAGAACGGAATAAAACTCTAGACGCGTAATCATCTTATCAGTCAGCGTGGTGTCTTTAGGAAGAATCATCTGATCGTTATAGGAGTAAACATCTTCTGCAGTTATCATACCTGGTGTCAGGTCGGCAGTACGGACTCTTTTCATGCAAACACCTTATCCCTTCACAGTTAAATTCTTAATATAAGTATAGAAATTCTCATGTAAATTGTCAATGAAAAGAATAGATGAAAAATAGCTTGCTTATTATAACAAATCGTGTATAATGTAATCATCAATTAAATAGAAAGCCTTTTATTCAGAGTGGTGGAGATACAGAGGATCGATGAAGCCACGGCAACCCCTAATACAGGAAGGTGCCAGCCTGAGCGATATATTCGAACAATAAGAGGATTTGATAAGATCATTGTCGAGTCCGTTGTTTACGGGCTTTTTATTTTACTATTTTATCTCATAGGAGGAAGTACAATGGAAAAACTTTTATTTACGTCAGAATCAGTAACAGAAGGACATCCTGACAAACTCTGCGATGCCGTATCAGATGCAATTCTGGATGCGCTTATGGAGCAGGACCCAATGAGCCGCGTGGCTTGTGAAACAGCAACCTGTACAGGATTTGTTTTGGTAACAGGTGAAATTACAACGAATGCATATGTTGATATTCAGAAAATCGTCAGAGAGACTGTAAAAGAAATTGGTTATACAAAATCTGAATATGGATTTGATGGTAATACCTGTGCTGTTCTTTGCGCAATTGATGAGCAGTCTTCTGATATTGCAATGGGAGTTGATAAAGCTCTTGAAGCTAAAGAGAACAAAATGACTGATGAAGAGATCGAAGCAATCGGTGCCGGTGATCAGGGAATGATGTTTGGCTATGCGACAAATGAAACAGAGGAATATATGCCGTATTCCATCGCTCTTGCACATAAGCTAGCACGTCAATTGACAAAGGTGCGTAAAGACGGAACACTTAAGTATTTAAGACCGGATGGAAAAAGTCAGGTTTCAGTAGAATATGATGAAAATGGTAAACCGATCAGATTAGAAGCAGTTGTTCTTTCTACACAGCATGATGCTGATGTTTCACAGGAGCAGATCCATGCAGATATCAAGAAATATGTATTTGATCCGATTCTGCCGAAGGAGCTTTTGGATGATCAGACAAAGATCTTTATTAATCCTACAGGTCGCTTTGTAATCGGTGGACCTCACGGAGATGCAGGTCTTACCGGACGTAAAATTATCGTAGACACTTATGGTGGATATGCACGTCACGGCGGTGGAGCATTCTCAGGAAAAGATTGTACAAAGGTTGATCGTTCAGCAGCTTATGCAGCGAGATATGTTGCTAAAAACATCGTGGCAGCAGGATTGGCAGATCGTTGTGAAATTCAGCTTTCTTATGCGATTGGTGTTGCTCAGCCTACTTCCATTATGGTAGATACTTTTGGAACCGGAAAGCTTTCTAATGAAAAAATGGTTGAAATCGTAAGAGAAAACTTTGATTTACGTCCGGCTGGAATTATCAAAATGTTAGATTTACGCAGACCGATTTACAAACAGACTGCAGCATACGGACATTTCGGAAGAAATGATCTGAATCTTCCATGGGAAGCTGTAGACAAGGCAGAAACTCTGAAAAAATACCTCTAATTAATGGGATGGTGCACTATGGGAAAAGGACATTTCGTACTGGTACAGAATCAATCCGAATATGAGTTTCAAAAGCAATGCTGTGACAAATTAAGTGCCATTCTTACTGAAAGAGGGTACGAAGTAACAATTGTAAGGCGGGATGAATATCCGGCAGAGCATTTGTTTATTTCAGAACTCAACAGGCAAAGAGGCCAGGTGTTGTTTACAATTGATATGACGGGGTTTGAATGCAGGACAGTCGGAGATGATATTTCCTATAATGGAATGGCATATCATATGTTCCATTTGCTGACCAAGGCACCTTGGGAATACGAGGAATTAAATGATCGCTATAATTTTACGATGTTTTTTGCAGTTACTTCTGATGCTTACAGAAACTGTGTAAAAAACTATTATAAGCGGATCATTCATATTGAAACTTTGAAAAAGAAGGAAGCGGATCAGGCGCTTCCTTCTGATTCAGAGAATGATGTATGGCTTCCTTTAACGCCGATTTCGTCTTCAGAAATCTATTCTGTGATTGAAACGCTTCCGGATGTATTTTTGATGATTGCAAAATACTGCATTGCCATTATGCAGAAATTTAAGGAGATTAGTTTGGATCAGGCAGTAGAGTTATGTTTAAAAGAAATCCAGTATGACTGTCAGATTGAAGAAAAACTCGAGATATTTCGCGTTTTAAATCTGATCCCTATGTACCTGAAAATGTGCGAGTATGAACAGAATCATGATCCGTCATTACTGCTTGGAACCTGCTACTCTATGGAGACTATAGCAGACCGGCTGTGTGAAGTATTACAGCAATCTGACGCTCGTAACTATAGTACTCTTTTATAATGTTATGACCATTTGCAGCAATTTTTAATCGTTCATCGTCATGTGTCAGGTAGTACTTAGCCTGTTCCATGGCTTCTTCTATGGAGTGATAAATAACAAGATCATGTCCATCTTTAAAGTGTTCATCATATTCTGCCTGATGATTGGTCAGCAGAAATCCACCGGAACCCATAATGTCAATAACCCTAAGAGGAAGTCCGGACAAAGAATTCTTTAAGTTAATATTCAAATTAATTTTGCTCAGCTTAAATATTTTAGGCATTTCTGTATAGTACTGAGCAGTCCCCATATAGATAGACTGTTCTAAATAAGGATTGTTTTCATGAGAGTATACTTTTAGTTCATGATTCAGGGAAAGATTATGAAGAATAATCAATCGCTCAATTCTTGTGACTTGAGCTGCCATAGCGTAGGAAAGAGCTTCTTTTGAAAGTATCAAATTTTCATAGCCGGCTGCATTCTGATATTCGCTGTTGATCAGATCTAAGAGTGGACGGGTAATCATATCATCCAGAAAATATCCGGTATAAACATTTGCCTGCGAATTGATCATTTTCAATATGGTATCTTTAAGTGGTTCAGACAGAGGTTTTAAATAATAATCAAAAGCAGAATCATAAAGCTTTCCAATAAATGAAATTTCAGCCGAAAATCGTTTTATATCTGCATCTGATAATGAAATGGCATCAAGGCGTTTGGTTGATGCGGCCAACGGAAGATGATAGACGGTATCAAAACCAAGGCT
>JAAYYM010000180.1 GCA_012515365.1 Clostridia bacterium | reverse complement strand
GTACACCTTCTTGCATCACGCAAAGCGTGCATTTGAGGCGCTTGAGCCTAAAGAGTATTCTACTGAAAGCTATGAAATGCTGGCAAATGCTCTTACGAAAGCAGAACCTGTTGTCACAGCATTACAAGGCGGACAAGAAGTGGATCCTGCAATTTTAGAAGCCTTAGCACAAAACGTTAAAAATTCTTATCAAGCTTTGCTGCCCCACGTGTAAGCTACAGTAATTTTAGTTGCAATCATGTTGCAACTAAGTCTTTGTTGGTAACAAAAAAAGCGTTGTTTGCAATTATATTTTGATTAAAAGAAGGGCCCTGCGGCCCTTCTTTTGTTGGTTTAATTGGTAATATTGCTTTACTTTGATTGCAACGACTACTTTTCCTTTTCTTTAGATAAAAAACTCGTTTCATCGGGTTTTCTACTTGCCTATTTATTTTGATACTATGTCAGATCAATTCGAATCGCTGCCAGAATGGGTGAGTAGTTTTTATTCATAACTACTTCGAAGAGTTCGTTCATACTGAAGTTAGGTAATTCATAGTTGAGCTGAGGATGACGATGAAGCTGGAAGAGATCTTGACGAACCGCCTGTTTCAAGCGTATCGAAATGATCGAAACCATTACCTTAACGCAATTATCAATTGCCATCGTAATGTCACGCTCTGGTGACGCAGGAAGGTCTCTATAGTATTCAATGTTCGCCTTCAGCGTAGATAGGATATCTCTAGTCTCTTCACAGGGTTCGAAGTCCGATAGCCAATCTGTCTTGCTAAGTCTTCCTTTGATCGAATTTCGGTAATTATCGAGAAAGTCTTCATACTGCAAATGCTCGCGCTTTCTCCCTATTCCTGATCCTATGTGTGCCCGGCAGAAGAAATCTGTAATGTAGTGACAAATAATACCCATCTGAAACGACAAAACAAGATCTGGTTCGATCGCATCTTCTTCCGTGCCCAGCCGACAAACATGATCAACATATCTTTCAAAGAAATCCCAGGAAACGGTAAAATAATGTGGATGCGTCCAAACTAATGGACTGTAATCAGACAAAACGTTTCCGGCGCGAAACAACTTTCTGTTAATGTGAATAGGAAATATCTTGATCGTTTCATTGTATACAAGTTTTGATATGTAAACATGTGATTCGAGATTCATTACTGCGCAAATCCTTTACGTAGACTTATCCTTCAGATAAGTCATAAAATATGAAAATCTACGGTCGATTATAGCACTGACTTATGCCAACAGCGCCAAATATGACAATAATTTGAATTTTTGATTTCTTACACAGACCAAAACACTATGTTATAAGCATTTTGTAGAAATCTTCGGAAAATCATGGAAATGGGTTTTAAAGTATACTCTTGATACGGCACGGTACAATTCGCACGAAAATTCTGCTAGAATAATCCGTGCTGCTTTAGCTTTTTTAAGGAGTCATCTATGGGAATCGACAAGATCTGGGAACAAGCTTCTGAATTACTTAAGAATGAAGTGACTGATATATCCTACTCTACATGGATTCAACCTTTGAAGCCTTGTTTAATTGATGCAGATAATTTTTATCTGATCGCGCCGAATGATTTTCACATTACCTATTGCGAATGGTACAAGCCATTAATTTTCAATACCTTGAAATCAATCACTTCAAGGGAATATGATGTGCACTTTGTCTTGACGGAAGATGATGCAAAAAATGAGATTACCGCCAAGGACTTTTCTGGTGATAAATTAATTCCTGCTGATACAGCCCAGCGTACATCAGCTAATAATCATGGAAAATTAAATCCTCATTATACTTTCGAGAATTTCATCGTTGGTAACGGTAATCGTTTTGCTCAAGCAGCTTGTATCGCTTTAGCCCAAAACCCTAATATAAATAATTTCAACCCAATATTTCTTTACGGTGGTTCCGGCTTAGGTAAAACCCACTTAATGCATGCCATTGGTAACGAAATACTAAAAAATCACCCAGAGAAAAAACTTCTTTATGTTCAAACTGAGCAGTTCGTCAATGAATTCATATACACAATTCAATCAAATAACTACGATGTATTTCGTAATAAGTATCGGAATTGTGACCTGCTCTTAATTGATGATATCCAGTTCATTGCTGGTAAAGAACGCATGCAGGAAGAATTTTTCCATACTTTCAACGCGTTGCATCAATCTGGCAGCAACATTGTCATGACATGTGATAAACCACCCCAAAGTTTAAATACATTAGAAGAACGTTTGCGTACTCGTTTTTCTTCGGGTTTGATTGTAGATATTCAGGCTCCTGACTATGAGACGCGCGTGGCTATTTTGCGTCACAAAGCGCATATTAATCGGGCTACGATTGGTGAGGATGTCATAGATTACATTGCCAACAACATTACCAGCAACATACGTGAGCTTGAAGGCGCCTACAACACGGTTATGGCGTACTCTCTTCTCGCAGGTACCTTGGACCTTGAAACAGCTGAGGAAGCCTTAAAAGACATTATACAGCCCAAATCGATAAAGCAAGTTACCCCCGAAATGATTATCGAATTGGTTGCTTCCTATTACAACATCAGCACAAACGACATCTTATCTAACAGACGTTCGAAGAATATTTCTGATCCCCGTCAGGTGGCAATGTATTTTTGTCGAAATGTACTCAATATGCCTTTCAAGAAAATCGGTGATGTTTTCGGCGGTAAAGACCATACGACTGTTATGCATGCATGTTCAAAAGTTGAACGGCAGGTAAAAGAAAACGATCCAGAAATATGTGATGATTTAGCAAATATCAGGAAAAGAATTTCACTCTAGTTATCCACATATCAAGTGTAAATGTGGAAAAAGTACTGTGGAAAGTAGTGGATAAAATGAGGAATTCTATTTTATTCACAAAACAACTTTTTCTTCCACATGGTTGTCAACGTTTTATCAACAGTGAAAAAACCCTGTGGAGCATGTTAAATCAAGGCTCTCCTATGTTTTGCAGATTATCCAACACACATAATAATAAGAGTGATAAAATAACATAAACAATATTCTAAACACTGATTCGAGTTAATCG
>JAAYYM010000021.1 GCA_012515365.1 Clostridia bacterium | reverse complement strand
TTCTTCATCAAGAGCTTCTGTGTCATTTTGCTCTACGATTCTAGCTTTCTCCTTATCACTTAGAAAAGAGAACTTCTCATCATAGCGTAACATTTTTAATATTGAACGATGAATTGCCAGAAACAGGATGGAAAAAGGAGTAAAAAACCACCCAAACATTTTGTAACAGGTATATGTAAATGGGAAGTATGAGCGAAAATAGCGCATAGCAAAGGCTCGTGGTATTTCATAACCAAACAAGGACACCACCACCAGAGAAAAAAGAATCGATACAGCGATACCTTGGTAGAATGAAATGGCAGCAAAAACCCTGCAAAAAAGTAAATAGGAAAATAGCGAGAATCCAGCGGTACCAAAGGTGCGACCAATGGATACAGTGCTGTTTAAGAGTGCTTTATTTTCAAGAATTTGCTGTGCTTGTGAGGCGTAATATCTCAGCGTCTCATCGCCTTCAGCCGGATTCGCCCCATCTACTACGGCATTGAACACTATTTTAACGATAGAATAAAGAGCAGATAATAGAAAAGAAAAAACTAAACCTGCTATGAAGATGGACATCGCAGGGCCACTCTCCAAAAGGAGCCTCCTTTGATAAGTATTTGAATTTAACAGAAAAAATAAGATTAATTAAACCAAAACATCATAATTCAAACTGAAATTCTCAGCTCTTGGTCTTCCGGAATTTGCGGATTTTCTTGAGCAGAGCTATATGAAGTTATTTCAATATAAATATTTCGTTTTTACTGTGCTATAATTTTATGTATTTACGCTCTTTGCGTTCCATTACTTCTCGTTCTTTGTCATCTTGATGATCATATCCCTGAAGATGAAACATTCCATGAACAAACAACCGGATAATTTCATCATCATAGGTTATCCCAAAGCGTTTTGCCTGAACTTTGGCTCTCTCTAGCGAAATATAAATTTCACCCATCAGATCAGAATCACCTATCTCGAAAGATAAGACATCGGTTGCCTTGTCTATATCTCGATACTGCCGGTTTAGTTTTCGGATATAATAGTCTGAACACAAAATAAGATTGGTCTTTTTTCGAAGGGAAATTTTCTCTGCCCTGTAGATTTTCTCTGCAATCTCCAGAAGTTTTTCCTCAGGATAGGGGAGTGTAATATACTGATGATGTATTACCAATGAATGGAAATTTTTCATAAAGACAAAAAAGAACTAACTATGTTCTGATAATTGTTAGAAAGGGGAATGCTTATCACCTTAGCATGGAAATATTTGAGATGAGTACGCATTATGTGATTAAAAGAGTAATTTCTTTTGGCTTGAATAGGTTGTTTACCCGTCTTTTTTAGCTTCGAAACACAGGCAGCAGTCTAAGAATCTGCTGCCTGCAATGGTTTTCTATTTACGCACTCCTACCATTTTAACTATTCTGGCATCATTATATAAATTGTTGTTGGTATAATCTACAGAGATAATTGCTTTATATGCTCCCGGAGCCAGTTTCATACCATTTTTAGATGTGCCTGACCATAAAAATTTCAAAGTAAACTGGGATGCCTGAAGTTTAGTTATATCATAATTCTGTTTTTCCAGATCATCCATAATATCAGCTTTATCTGAATAATTAACCAGATTTCCTGCCACATCGTAGATTTTCAGAGAGACATAGACTTTTGATCCATCTAAGGGAAGAGGCAACGTGACAACTATAACTACACCACCGGATTTTGATCTAAAGAAGGCATCGTTATCGTGTCTCAGTATTATCTTTCCAGAGCCAATATTAGGA
>JAAYYM010000179.1 GCA_012515365.1 Clostridia bacterium | reverse complement strand
GGCTTCTATTGTTGTATTAGCGTTTACAACAGGAATGATTTCATCAAAGCACTCATTAACTACCGAATTATCAAGATTTGATTTTTTTAAACCAGATCCTAGTGTTAGCAATAAAATAGCAATAAATAAAACACAGCCCGCACCGATAATTAACATAATAATTTTATTCGTATTCTTCGGTTTTCCATTTCTCTTATCTTTTGTTATAGGCTCTAAAGGGCGTACCATTTTGGGAGGCATATTAGAACTATCTTGATATGGGTTGATTGGAATTTTATTATTATCTACCGCATTTACATCAGCTCCACAATTTGAACAAAATTTCATACCTGGACTAAGAGCAGAACCACATTCACGACAGAACCTTTTATCACTATTCAATTTATTACCGCATTCCTTACAAAAAAGCACACCTTCTACTAATTCTGCTCCACATTTTTCGCACTTCATAAAATTATCCCCATTTCTTTGTTATTTTCCACTATGATAAGTTATCGTTATGTGGGAATTCTTTGAAAAAACGTCCCCCTCGTCAAAATCCTCTTCCCCATTAATTGATACAGAATCCACCTTGCCGTTATTCTTCATGGTGAACAAATTTAAATCGTTCATTGGAACAGTATTTACATTCATAAATCCTGCACTTTTATACAACATAGCAATAGTATTAAAATTTTTATCATTATAGTTAGCCATTGACTCAGAAATGATTGCTTCATCCGCACTCACAACAGTTCTCTTTTTCTTTTTTCCGAGCCCAAAAATTCCAATTCCTCCCCACATTCCTACACACATTCCAAGGAGCATACACATCATGAGCCCCTCTGAATCTGTATTCATACCAATTACACCTAATAATAGTAAAACAGCAGTAGATACCAACCATACTGCTATCAAAATTTTTTTTGTCCCATTTTCTTGAGATTCCATTTCTAATTCTCTTAACTTAACAATTCGATCTGTTTCTGCCTGTTTTATTCCTGCTTCATCAATATGTCTATATATATACTCATTCTCATTCGTCATAATCACTTGTGATCCGCAGTATGAGCAAAACATTTTTTCTCTTCCTTCTTCCATCTGAAGACTTGCACCACACTCAGGGCATTTAACAGTAGTAAATTTTACAGCCATTTTTCATTCTCCCTTTACTTATTGGGTTTTTCTGCCATATTGTCATAATATCCTCACTAAACTATCATAGCATTTATATCGCATTTTTTCAATTGACATACGCTTACCTTTGTAGTGGTGCAAACACAAGTAAACAGACAAGTCCTATTCTC
The DNA here is from genome assembly GCA_012515365.1 of Clostridia bacterium. The sequence goes on along the minus strand of JAAYYM010000179.1, from coordinate 744 downwards.
TTCATTGTTGCATCACAATTCATACATCCATATTTGTTTTTCCCTGTTGATGAAACCAATCCTTCCTTTTCATACCCTTGTACAGCTCTTCTTGTCACAGCGTACTCATTGCATATTTCATACAACGTTTTTCCTTTACTCATAAATCCTTCTTTTACCCTATAACTGCACGTAACGTACTGTCAAAGCATTTTGTTGTACAATAAACTTTACTTTCGTAAAGGGAGTCTTAATTTTCGCGAACAAAAAACAAGCTATTCTCATATCAAATTTGACATAAGAATAGCTTGTTTTATTAGTTTTATATTAGCTCTATTTTATTTAATTGGTAAAAATCTTCCTTTTTCCTCATCCGTCAATTCTGATAAAGAAATACCCTTTTCTTTTGCATATCTGGATAATCCAGCCAAATCCATTTTTATTTTAGGAAGCTGACTAGGTAAAATAGGTTCCATCATACGCTCTAATGACATTTCATATTTCTTAGAGCTTAGCATCTGTCCATTCATACGTATACGCCTCCTTTATTTTCTGTGCATTTACTTCATCAATCATAAAATGAAATTGATGTAATGCACGAAGGGGATACGCCCCGAAGACCTCACAGTAATGTTGCAATAGTTCTTCGTCAGCGGCAAATCCAGTAACAACACCATCATATCCATATTCGATAGCTTTATCTATTCCGATTGCAAATAGATGTCCTCCTACACCCAGATATTTTGGTTGGTCAATAATTTCTTT
>JAAYYM010000178.1 GCA_012515365.1 Clostridia bacterium | reverse complement strand
ATCGGAGTGACTAGATTCGAACTAGCGGCCTCCGCCTCCCTAAGACGGCGCTCTAACCAAACTGAGCCACACCCCGATTTAGAATTCTACACAGTCAAATAAGTGCTTCTGTGTAGTGTCACGAATTGTATTATATAATGTTTTCAGAGTAACGTCAAGTCCCCAAAATCATCGTTTTTTTCACTGCAGACAGCCATACAATATCCTTTAGCAAAATCATAAATCTTGGCATAGTACGACTGCTCGTTCACTTCATGTATGAATGTAATCGGATCGCCTAAACGCACCGAAAAATCCGTCATGGAGAGTTGCATTCCATATCCGGTTGCTTTCATAAAGCTTTCCTTCAGAACCCAATATATATAAAATTGATTCTGACGTTCTAACGGATTAGTTCTAGAGCAAATATCAAGATATTCTTCTTCCGTAAAAAAACGTTTTGCAATTTTCTCACCATCATTTTTGCATTGCTCAATATCAATTCCAATTGGTGCATCGTCAATTACGCACACAGCATAATCTCCCGAGTGTGATAAATTGAAATGAATGTTCGGATTCTTAGGAAAATAGGGTTTCCCGTTTGTCGTTTCTGCCGCTGTTAGGACAGGTGTTCTTATTTCGGGAAAACATTCTTTCAAGCCATAGTTCAGCAGATATTCTGCACAGAGAGAACGCTTTCTGTCTGCCTCAAATCGGAAACGTTTCGATTGCTCGATACGCCTGTCACTGATATATTGTTTGTATACATCGGGATTACTGAAATCTATGTGATTGATATTTATGGCATAAATTTTCATGTTTTATTCTCCATTTAAAAAGCTCTAATCTATAAATATATTATACACAGCATAGGTACATGCGTCAAAAAAGGGTTGAATGAAAAAGTAAATTCAGATTTACTTGCTTGTCTTTGATTTTGGGTAATTAGGGGTGCCGGTGAGGTGGTAATTACCCAATTATCCGAGCGGCTGGAAGTATATGTATGTTTTTAACTTGCTCGTCTTTGATTTTGGGCAATTAGAGGTGTCTGAAGACAGGTAATTACCCAATTACCCGAGCGCCTGGAAACATATGTAAGTTTTCAACTTCCTCGCCTTTATTTTTGGGTAATTAGGGTGTCGGTAAACTGATAATTACCCAATCTACCAAAAGGATAACAAAATAAGTTCCTCACTTGCTTAAGCCGCTGAAATTGAAGTCAAAGAACGAAAGTCAAAGGATGACTTCCGTATTATAAATGGTAGAACTAGGTAACAAAGAAATTATCTTTTGCCCTTTTTAAGATAAACCTGAATATAGTAATTCACTTTATGTGCGTCAAAAAAGTAATAGAATTATTTGGAACGTCATATGGTAATATTTCTCTGAATGGTATATAATAAAATAGATGTAAGTAACAGAACTACAGGGGGATGGGAATATTGGAAGGTGAAGGTGTAAAAGCAGCAGAAACAGAAGTTGTTCAGAAAAATGATAGGATAGCAGGCTTGGATATCGTGAGGACAGTTGCAGCATTTTTTGTTGTATGTGTCCATTTTTTTCTGAATTGCGGATATTACAGCGCGCCGCTTGAGGGGACAGCAATGTTTTTTGCAACATATGGACGCTGGCTGTTTTTGACCTGTGTGCCACTGTTTCTATTAATGACCGGATATTTTAAGATTAATAAAAAGTTCGGCAAAGCACACTATAAGAGTTTGATACCAATTCTCATTGCATATGTGGTTATATCAATCATCAAAATCATTGCTTCTAATTATCTGTACGGAACAGTCTATACATTTAGCGATGCGGTTCGGAATATACTCAATTATCAGATGGCTTGGTATGTGGGAATGTACATATCTCTGATGTTATTGGTTCCTTTTTTAAATATTATGTGGCATGCACTGGACTTGAAAATGAAACGGATTTTGATTGTGTCACTTTTATTCATTTCCACGTTGTATCCGCTTGTAAAGTTTGTAGCACCCTCTTACTGGCAGATGCTCTACCCACTGGCATATTACTTTATTGGGGCATACATTAAGGAAAATCAACCGAAGATTAAGAAGTGGATTGGCTTACTGATTCTGGCAGTGATTCTTCTTTTGGAGACAATCGGTGTATTTCGGTATTCAAACGGAGCAGCATTTAAGTGGGATTTCCTCGGTGCGGTGGATAATGGCTATAACGCACTTCCGATTGTGGCAAGCACGGTAATCGTATTTTTGTGTTTATACAATATCAAGGTAAAATCAAAAGTATTGTGCTATATTTTCCAAAAGATTTCATCTGTTTCTTTTGAAATCTATTTGTTTGCAGGCATCTTTGACGCATATATCTATTTCTATGCAAAACGATATATATTGGAGGGTGCGGCATTTATCCCCTATTTCCTTCCACTTGTATTGATGTCATTTATCGGTGCACTGATTGCATCCTTAACCTACAAAAAAATATACGATGTGATACATGATTTTGTGCTTTCAAAAAAAGCGAATAAAAAAGTATAATTTATGATTGATTTTTCTAATATAAAATGTTATTATATCCTAGTCGCTGATATTGAACTGCAACTATAGTCGATATCAATATGTGATGTACAATACGTTAAGCGGGAGTGCTGGAATTGGCAGACAGGCTAGACTAAGGATCTAGTTCGCGTATGTGAGTGAGGGTTCAAGTCCCTTCTCCCGCACTAGTTGTGAGAGGCTTCAGGTTTTGAATGTTCAAAACCTGGAGTTTTTTATTTGCATTTGACGGAAAAGTTTTGTTAAAATAGGATGAGTTGGTTGCACCTATGTTGAATATTGTAAAAAGATATTGTATAATGATAGTATGCATTTTGAAGATGGGGTAAATCGTTCGAAGAAAGGTAATGAATGGCAAGAAAAATACTGATTGTAGATGATAATGAATCAAACAGAGAGGAACTGCGTGAGATACTCAGCGAGAACTACGAGATTCTGGAAGCGGAGAACGGGCAGGAGGCTCTTACAATTATAAAGCACTATTTTAGGGTGATATCTGTAATTTTGCTTGATATTGATATGCCTGTAATGGATGGTTATGAGTTGCTGAAGCAATTAAATAACCATCCTATTTTTGCGCAAATTCCGTCTATTGTTGTAACAGACAATACGGAAGAAGAGACAGAGGAGCAGACATTACGAATGGGTGCCGACATTTTTATCCGAGTTCCTTACAATCAAAATATTATTAAATATCATGTCAGAAATGTCATCAAGATGCGTGAAAGCATATCTGTCGTAAATGATTTGCAAAGAAACAATAAAATAAACATTTTTAATTATGAAATCAAGAACGGAACCTACTGGAGCCCTGAATCATTAGATATGGTTATCCTGCACAGCTATGCAGGAGGTGCCTGTATTTTCGAGTATTGCAATGGCAATATTGAAGTGCTTCGCGTAAATGAAAGATATACAAAGGAAATTTTCGGAAATGATGTTGATGAGGATGAGGCTCGTTCTCTGAACATTATGGATTATATGGATCAGGAGAATAAAAAGGAGATGCTTGCGTGTATCAGACAGGCGATTGAAATGGATAAAGAAGCATCTTGTGAATTACAGTTACTGACCGGTGATTATGAAATCATTTGTGTACGAGTGACGGTCAAGGTTATTTCGGTATTGAAGAACCGATATCTTTTTTATTCTACCGTCATTAATGCATCGGCACAGACTGAGGCGGTGCAGAAGGAACGTAGTGTGGCAGCACAGCTTCGCGCAATTATCCAAAATGTAAACGGCGGTATTTCGGCGGCAACCTTTGGTGTTGGAAGAACGGGATACATCTATGTGAATGAGCAATATTATACGATGTTTGGATACACGAAGGAACAATTTCATGAGGAAGCACCAAACGGACTAATTGATTTAATTCATTTGGATGATGCTGAGGCTGTCTATCGGGCGGCTGATGAAAATATCAGGACGGGAAAACCAACCCAAATTGAATATCGTGTCAGAAAGCGTGACGGTACACAGATGTGGGTACGCAGTAATAGTTCGGCGTGCTATATGGAGGGGGTTGAAGACCCGGTTCATATCGCGGTGTCCTATGATATTACTAAGGAAAAGGAAGAAGAACTT
>JAAYYM010000177.1 GCA_012515365.1 Clostridia bacterium | reverse complement strand
GCGGGAGTTTCTGTTTCGGAATTTTCCAAACTAAATCCCAAGTTGATACAAAGTGAGCAGATGTTAGATTCCAGCGTTGTATTCGTAGGACGTGACGGCATGAATTTTGATGTGAATTCTGATTTGATAGTTGCCTTGCCGTCAGGCTTTATCAATGGAGAACAGGTCGTAAATGCACAGTATCCTAATTTTAAGTTTTATCATGGCACCAGCAATGAAGATTGCTTAAAGGCAATTCGAGACAAAAAAGCAGATGTTATGCTGCAAAATATGTATATCATCCGTGAGTGTCTGCAAAGCCCGTTATATGAAGGAATTGCTATATTTCCGGCATTTTCTTTTCCGGAGGAGGAGAAAATCATCGCTTTACCAGAGGACAAGCTTTTAATGTCGATCATAAACAAATCAATCAAAATGATCACACAGGATGAGACGAATGATATTGTAATTAATCATACAATCGGAAAAGGCTATCACGCAGACTTCAAAGAAATTTTATACAAATACAGATTCCCTCTGATCGGAGTAGTGATATTGCTGATTGCACTGTTTTCTCTGTTGATTATCATCTCGGGAATCCGTCAGAGAAATTTGAAAGCAATCGAAAAGGTAAATAAAAAACTAGAGACCGCTGTTATTCAGGCAGATCGCGCAAATAACGCAAAGAGCCAGTTTTTATCCAGAATGAGTCATGAGATCAGAACGCCCATGAATGCCATAGTAGGGCTTACGGAAATCGCGAAGCGGTATGAAGAGGATCCACATAAAATCGATGATTATCTAGACAAGATATCGATCTCTTCCAAGGTTCTGCTTAATATTATTAATGATGTGCTGGATATGTCTGCAATTGAAAACAATAAATTAAAGATCATAAATGAGGAATTTGATATCAAGCAGATCCTAAGCAGTATTAGCACAATTTATTATGCACAATGTAAGAGCAAAGAAATTCATTTTGACATGATAGCAGACATTCAAAATGAATACTTACGTGGCGATGCGCTGCGCGTCAGTCAGATCCTGTTAAACTTGGTTTCAAATGCGTATAAATTCACAAAATCAGGTGGGAAGATCAGCATAATCATCAGAGAAACGGAGTGCCATAATGAAAAAGCAGTGCTGCAGTTTGTGGTTTCAGACACCGGCTGCGGAATGACAGACGATATGAAATCCCGTATCTTCAAACCATTTGAACAGGAATCAGCAAATACAGCAAAAGAGCATGGTGGAAGTGGTCTTGGACTTTCGATTGCAAAAAATCTGATTAGTATGATGGGCGGTACGATCAGTCTGGAAAGTGAAAAAGACAAGGGTACGACCTTTACGGTGGAATTAACATTTGCAGTTGTTAAGCCTGCAGAGGCAGAGAAAAACACGTCAGATGAACAAAAGATAGCAGATTTACATATTCTTGTTGTAGATGATGACAAAAAGACAAGTGCTTATACATCGACCATATTAAGCAGACTTGGAGTTTCATTTGAAACAGCACAGTCAGGCGATGAAGCTCTTAGTATGCTAAAAACAAAAAGAGATGAACATCCATTTAGCTTATGTCTGATTAACTGGGAAATGGCAGATATGAATGGTGCATATGTCCTTAAGCAGATTCGTGATGATCAAGAAAATGAAAAAATGAAGGTAATCATTTTGTCTTATGATGCGAATGAAATTCAGGATGAAGCTGCTGGTGCAGATTGTTTTGTGTCAAAGCCGCTGTTCCAGTCTACGTTACAAAATGCCTTACTGACCATGATGAATTCTGAATATGCAGAGAATAAGACTGCAAATACACAGTATGACTTTACAGGGCACAGGATTCTTCTTGCAGAGGACCAGCCATTAAATGCTGAAATCGCAATTGCTCTTTTAGCTATGGTCAATATGGAGTCAGATCATGCCGAAAACGGAAGGATTGCAGTTCGTAAGTTCTGTGATGCACCGCCAGGGACTTATGATGTGATTTTAATGGATATGCAGATGCCGGAGCTAAATGGTTATGAGGCAACGAAGGAAATACGTGCACTGGACAGACCGGACGCAAAGGAGATCCCGATCTATGCAATGACAGCAGAAGCATTTACAGAGGATATCGAGGCTGCTCTTAAAGCAGGTATGAACGGGCATATTGCAAAACCTATTGATACAAAAGTACTGTATGAAACTCTTAAAAAAGAGATCATTTTAAAAGATCTGCATCAAAAAGAGGGTGACTTATGAAAAAATCAGAAGGTGAACTGGAACTTTTAAAAAGATTCATAGATCAGGCTCCATGCAGCATGGGACTTTTTGACATCGATAGTAAAGAACCAGTATTTTTTAACAAGAAATATCGTCAGATGATGGCAGATACACAGATCTCATACCCGGACCTTTTTTTGAATGATCAAAACGACTCGAAAGAATTTTGTGTAAAACGTAATGGTAAAAAGGACATCTGGCTAAAGACAGAATACTCGCAGGTTACAGTTGATGATCTTGTGTATATCCTGGTTTCTTTTTCAGATATTACGGAAAAACAGCAG
>JAAYYM010000176.1 GCA_012515365.1 Clostridia bacterium | reverse complement strand
TGCAAATGTATCGATCAAGATGTCTGGAAAAGATAAGACGCAGATTCTGCATATTGATCATCTATGTAATGAGTGTGGCAACTGTCAGAGCTTTTGCCCATATGACAGTGCGCCATATAAGGAGAAATTTACGTTATTCCAGACAGAAGAAGCATTTGATAACAGTAAAAATCCGGGATTTGTATTGCTTGACCGTGTAGAACATACCATGAAGGTAAGAGTCAAGGATGAGGTACACCGAATAGAAGGCTTTGATCCAGTCAGCTATATTGATTCGCAGATTCTAACGCTGATCGAAACGGTGGTCATGTTTCATGGATATTTATTATAATTTGATGTCGTGATAGATAAAGGACGTGTGCAAAAGTGAAGTTAATTGCAACTAAAGATGCTGTGGGTCATGTATTATGCCATGATATTACACAGATTATTAAAGATGTAAAGAAGGATGCAGTCTTTCGAAAAGGACATATCGTAGAGGAACAGGATATCCCTATTTTGTTATCAGTGGGGAAAGAGCATCTCTATGTATGGGAAAAGACAGAGGGCATGCTTCATGAAGATGAGGCTGTAAAAATCCTGCGAGAGATCTGTATGGGACAGAATATGCATGCAACCGCGCCAAAGGAAGGAAAAATTGAACTGATCGCTGACTGTGATGGGTTATTGAAAGTTGATTCCAGGCGATTGCTTTGTGTAAATTCTCTTGGTGAAATGATGATTGCGACCAGAAAAGGAAATACCTATGTCAAGAAGGGAATGAAGCTTGCAGGAACGCGCGTAATACCATTGATTATTGAAGAAGAGAAAATGAATCAGGCTAAGGCAGCAGCTGGCGAATCCCCCATCCTAAACTTACTTAAAATCGAACGGATGCCGGTTGGCATTGTAACGACAGGAAGTGAAGTTTATCATCACCGGATCAAGGACACATTTACTCCTGTTGTTGTGGAAAGACTAGAGGAGTTTGGTGCTTTTGCTGCGGGACATGAGATCTGTGATGACCAGAGTGAAATGATCACGCAGGCAATTAAGAAATTGATAGATAATGGGGCGAAAATGGTGATCTGCACGGGCGGTATGAGTGTGGATCCGGATGATCGAACCCCGTTGGCCATCAGACAGGCGAGTGAAGAGATTATCACATATGGAGCACCTGTTTTACCAGGTGCCATGTTTATGCTGGCTTATACAAAGGATGGAATTCCGATCATTGGTTTACCGGGTTGTGTTATGTATGCAAAAAGGACGATTTTCGATAAAGTGTTGCCACGCTTATTAGCAAAGGAGCATCTGTGTGCACAGGACTTCTACCAATATGGTGAGGGTGGACTGTGCTTAAACTGCGATGAGTGCCGTTTTCCGGATTGTTCATTCGCATAGGGAAAGATTGACTGACAGGAGCTGTTTATGAGTATCACTTATGAAGAATTACGTAAGATGAATATTAAGGAACAAAAACTGGTGATCTGCGGAGGCGGGCATGTCTCGAGTGCCTTACTGCGAGCATCTTCTCATATGGGGTTTGAGCGATATGTGATCGAGGACAGACCATCATTTGCTGCAAAGGTAAAAGCAGACGGTGCAGAAACGGTTATCTGTGAGGCATTTGAGCAGGCACTGAACCAGATTGAGAGTGATGAGGATACCTATTTTGTGATTGTGACGAGGGGACATCGTTATGATCTGGATTGTTTGAAAAAAATACTTAAGAAGCCATATGCTTATGTTGGAATGATGGGCAGCAGAGTGCGTGTCAAGGAAGCAAAGCAGGTGCTTTGGCAAGAGGGCTTTGATCCGGCACTGTTAGAAGGACTTCATGCGCCGATTGGTCTGGCGATAGGTGCCGAGATGCCGGAGGAAATCGCGATTTCTATTCTTGCACAGCTGATCCAGGTACGTGCGGAAAAAATGAAAGAACGTGGGCAGTCAAAAATAATAGAAGGTATGACTAAGGAATTGCTGGAGGCCGCATTGCAAAATGATGAAAGAAGAAAAATGATGGCAACCATTGTGAGCAGACGAGGTTCTGCACCTAGAAAAGCAGGTGCTAAAATGTTGATCTATGAGGATGGTATGACAGTCGGTACGATCGGCGGTGGCTGTATGGAGGCTAAAGTAATTCATGAAGCGGTCTTAGCAATGCATCAAAATGAGATGGAAAGACAGGTTGTGATCGAAATGCTTCCAGAGGAGGCAGAAAACGAAGGAATGGTTTGTGGAGGCGTTATTGAAGTGAATATTGAACGTTTAGTAGAATCAAATGTGTAAGTGAAGATTCTGTGAAAAGTGACAAATGACAGTTGTTTTTTCTATTTTTCAGGTCTATAATTCCTATTATTAACTTTAGGAGAGAATAGATTATGGAAGAGAAAAACATCAAGCGAGGGTGGATGTTTCTTCATAGAAAAGAGCTTGTCTTACTTTGTATCTTAGTATTACAGGTTGGCTTTGCAATTTTCTGGGGAACTCAAAAGGTAGGATTTCATGTAGATGAAATTTATTCATATGGATTATCAAATGGACATATTCAACCTTTTTTATGCGATCAGGAGGATTATTATAATCAGTGGCATGACGCAGATTATATTAATGACTATCTAACAGTTTCGACGGATGAGCAATTCTCATATGGAAATGTATATTATAATCAAACACAGGATGTACATCCGCCACTATTCTATTTTTTATTACATACAGTCTGTTCTTTTTTTCCGGGACGATTTTCTAAGTGGTTTTGCATTTGTATCAATTTAGCATGTTTTTGTGTCAGTATTTATCTGACATGCAGTTTTTCACGCAGATTATTTCGAAATAGTTGGTTTTCTATTGTCCCTGCAGTGTGCTACGGTTTTTCACTGGGTGCGATGAATTCCATAATTTATCTTCGTATGTATATGTTGTTGACGATGCTTTGTCTATTGTTTTTGAGACTGAGTCAGAAGTATAGGAGACAGCATCGTTTTAAACATTTTAATGTGGTTGGATTGTTTGCTGTGACATTTTTAGGGATGCTTACGCATTATTATTTTATGATATTTGTTTTCTTTGCATTTTTATGCTATTTACTATTCCTTGGACTGCAGAAAAGAGTGCGAGAGGCTCTGATTTATAGTATCACTGTTTTGGCAGGTATCCTTGCATCTGTCGCGGCTTATCCTGCTATGCTGACGCATGTATTTGGTGGGTATCGTGGACGTGAAGCTTTAGAAAATGCGATTGAAGCAAGTGGATTTTTGCAAAAATTAGGAAACTATGTGAAAATTATCAATCTGGAATTGTTTGGTGGTTTTATCTGGGTTACCATACTTGGTATTGTCTTGGCATTAGGCATTTGTATTTTTCTACATCGATACGACATTCGGATTAAATCGGAAACTGACGGATGGACATTCTATTTCAAGAAACACGAACCAGAAAGTAAAGAACGTACCTATAAACTTTATGTGAGTAAGAGTTTTCCTGATGCACTGGCAGTCAGTGTGACATCCATTGGATATGTGCTGGCGATTGCTATGTTAACAACTGTGCAGGAGGATCGTTATATTTTATGTGTCTTTCCAATGCTGCTGATCAC
>JAAYYM010000175.1 GCA_012515365.1 Clostridia bacterium | reverse complement strand
TGAAACGCCTTCAGTTCTTTCACAGGCTTTGAAAGTGTGGAAAAGGGATCTGCAATGTAAAGCTGAACAACCTGACTTCCTGCAATTTTTCCTATATTTTTAAGCTGTACTTCAAAGCGAAGGTCTCCTGTCATTTCTATATTACTGCATGAAAAATCGGTATAAGAAAGTCCGAAACCAAACGGAAAATATGTTTTAACCTTTTTCTTATCATAATACCGATATCCCACATAGATTCCTTCCCCATAATTTACCTCATAACCATCCCCAGGGAAATTCAGAAAAGTGGGCGTATCTTCATATCGATTTGGAAAAGTTAATGGCAGTTTCCCACTTGGATTTCTTCTGCCAAGCAAGATATCTCCCAGCGCATGTCCGCCCTCCATTCCAGGAAGAAAAACTGCAAACATACTCTCCACCCACTCCGGTCCATACGCACGTAAATCTACCGGTCCACAGGTATTTAAAATCAAAGTAACCTTTCGATTGCCCTTCTCCTGTTTGATCTTAGTCAGAAGCTCTCGATCTTCTTTTAAAAGATAAAGATCTGAACGATCATTTCCCTCCATTCCGGAAACTTTGCATACGCACACAATGATTTCCGTATCCGGCAGGATTTTTTCCATAGAAACACTTACCTCACCTTCGATCAAAGTATCCGCAAGACTGCTGGTACGATCTGTCGTTATTCCGGCACTTCCGCTTCCACACTCCATGAGCTTATTTGCCCCACTTCCAACAATCGCAACCTTCACTCCTTCTTTCAAAGGAAATACACCATCATTACGAAGCATTACAATTCCCTCTGCCGCTGCCTCGTATGCTGCCTTTGTTGTATCTATATATAAGGCTTCTATAGCTTTTTGATTACTTGATACGCTCACAAAATTCTGCTCTACCCAATGAATAACTTTTAATAATCGACAAACTGCTTCATCTAGTACTTTCTCAGATAAACGTTCCTGTTCTACTGCCTCTTTGATCAAATGAAAATCAATCGGACCAGGCATTGCCAAATCATTTCCGGCCGATAATGCCTCCACCGGATGATATACAGCTCCCCAGTCTGAAATCACAGCCCCTTCAAATCCCCATTCATCGCGAAGTTTTTCTGTTAAAAGAAACTTATTTTCTGTGCATGCAACACCATTTATTTTTTGATAGGCACTCATAACTGTCTGCGCTTTTCCTTCTTTTACACAGGCAGCAAAACCTGGAAGATAAATTTCTTCCAATGCTCTTTTAGAAATCATCTCATTGATTCCGACACGATTGGTTTCTTGATTGTTTGCTGCAAAATGCTTTATATTGGCGGCTACACCATATTTCTGTACTCCTTTGACTAGCGCCGGCGCAAGTTTACTCACCAAACAGGGATCTTCCGAATATCCCTCAAATAATCTCCCATTCAGTGGATCTCTGTGAATATTGACATTCGGCGTACCAAGCAATATATGGATGCCATATAAATTAGCTTCTCTGCCTAACGCCTCCCCCACCTTGTATATCACTTGTGGATTCCAAGTCGCTCCCAGAAGCATTCCCGGCGGAAAACAGCTTGGTGCATAAGATACACCGTTCAGATTTTTCTCCAAACGCTCCTTGATCCAGTAGTAAACCTCCTGCTCTTGCGTATTCAGTTTCTCAGGTTCAAAGTAGTACTCAATGACATGCATCAAAACAGTAGAACCAACCATTCCATTTGTGCTGTCAGTTTTTAGATTTCCTATCTCCGCCATATCACCGAAAAGCTGTTCAAAATTGATACCTGTGCCACCATCCAAAAGCTGCATTCTTGGAATTCCCAGTTTTTCAAAATCAGCCATACCAAAAAAGGAAGCTCCATTGACCAGTCTGGTCTTCTCTTCCAGACTCATGCGGCTACAAAGCTCCTCTTCACGGCTTCTACAGCTACATAGCTCTTCTTCACTGTATATACGATTATCACGATTTATACAATTCTCACGATTCATACTCTCACTCCGGATAATATCTATTTCAATTCTAGCTGACTGTTTCAGTTTCAGTTGCTTATTTTCGCTTTCCTGTCTTGATGAATGCAATCAATTCCTCAACATCCGTAAATGCATCATAATCACCATTGATTCCCTCTCTGTGATAAACCACTCCATTTTTCTCATTATTCTCAAGACAATCCAGCAAAGTATTCTCTCCATACCTCTTTGCGAACAATGTAAACGCATATGGTTTGATTTTGGCTAATAGTCCTTTTCGGCATTCTTGTGTACATGCATAACAATGCTCAAGATTTTTCGCTGTAGAGCATTTTTTGTTTTCGCACCAATCATGATCAGGGCATTCGCCCGAATTGCAGCCATGACACTTATCATTTTCTGAACATAAGCAACATGCCAATCCACATCTTGCAATACCAAGTTCTCTCTTCATTAAATCATCTTCTTTCATCTTATCATTGGATTTTATTTCATTATACACTATTTTTTGAATGTTTCACCCTGATACTTTTGACTATTTCATTCTGATACCCATACTTTCAAGATGTTGTATAGATCTGAGTCGATCAATATTCGATCCAAACACAATCATATAGATCAGAAATTCTATGCTTTATTTGCATATATTCACTACCCTATTTTATAATAGTAATAAGCAACCTATTGCGTTTTATTTGCAATCAGTTGCTTATTATCAACAATAACTTTATCAATATGTAAAACTATCTGTTATTTTTAAGATTTTCCAATGCCTGTTCATCACTAGACGTGATCGATCCAAGCTCCTTACAAGTATCCATATCACTGCAATCAGCACAAGTGGCGTACTTCTTACCTTCTGCACATTTTTTTATTGGACACATAGCGTTACAAAATGGCGTCTTCACTCCATCGACACGGCACCCCATACAATTAATCATTTCCTTCGTAATTTCGGCTGCATTGAGTTCACTCCATAGCTTAGCTGTCTTTTCCCGTAATTGATCATCATTATTAATTGTTGCAATACGAGCATCACATTTTTCGCAGTCTAAGCCACAATAAGCAATTAAATCTTTCATTCTTTCGTTGCCTCCATCCTTTGATTAATAACACTTTCATAGCGAAAAGTATTTACCACTCTGCCATACTTTCTATTAATTCAGTTTTTTACTTCTTATCTGATCACAGATTACAATCAGAATCACAAGAACAACTGTAGTAATCAACGAATTATAAATATTTTCTGTTACTCTATTGTCAGCCAGCAAATTATAATTCCAACCGACTGCATTTTTACTGCAAATTAAATTCTCATCCTACATATAAGGGTTATCTTAACGTGCCGTATTTTACTGCACGTTTTTTTCTGTTCTCCTTGAC
>JAAYYM010000020.1 GCA_012515365.1 Clostridia bacterium | reverse complement strand
TTATCTTTGCCATAGCTTTTTTCGAAGGTGCTGTATATATCTTCAATAGACTCAATCATCTTTTGGACTGTATCTAAAGATTCATTAAAAACACGCTCAACGGCATTATGTCCGCAGCAGGGACAAAAATAAGCACTTCCAATTACACTATATCGGGTCTGACACTTTTCACAAGTTATCTCTAATTCCCATTCCGGTCTTTGCCCTATGGGATTATTCACGAAGGATATCTTCTTGCCGGGTTTATAAGTTATTTGAACATATTTATTCCCACGCATACTACGTGCCATTTTTCCAAATATCTTATCCAATTCATTGCTGATGTAAGACTGAGCGTAACTGGCAGCTATCTCCTCAATAGCCTCAATCTGTTCATGAGTATACCACTGATCGGACGTTGCGGTATGTCCACACATAGGACAAAATACTTGTTCGTCAGATACTTTATCTTTCCAATCTTCCATATATATTTTAAAAACAAATTCACATTTATCATTTGGACATTGTCTGTCATAATAACCCTTTTCATCTGATGTGAATTCAACAGGTATACTAATGTCTGACATATGCTCCCCCCCTCCTACATGGTAATAGATGTTTATTTAATAAACAATTTCATATACTTCAACACCTCTTGATGATTGTATTTTATCACAAGAGGTGTCCAATAAAACGGATTGTGAACTTATAATTTGGTAAACACCTTCTGTGCTCTCAACTGTTTAAACAGCTCTTCAACATTACTTGCTTTTTTATGAGAATTTATTAACACACCCATTTCAATATTTCCTTCTAATCCATGATAGGAAAGGTTTGAAGACGAAATAAAAGTCTTATGACCATCAACCACTAATATTTTGGCATGAAGTGCTGCCATTTTATCCGATCCTTTATTATAGTCGTAAATATTCAAAAATCTCCCTTTGTATATCTCCAATTTATCAAGCTGTTCCTGTTTACTGGCAAAATCATTAACATATAAATTGATGTACACACCTTTACGGCTTTTATCTAAGAGCATTTCTAAAAGCTCAGAAAAATATTCGGATATTGAATAACCTGTTAAGGTGATACTTTTCTGTGCACTACTTATGAGATCATGCACTACTATGCTCGTCTTGAGTGCCTTCAATTTGAAACTATTCGGCGCAGTAATAACTAATTCCACTTTTTCTTGAACTTTGTAATTATATAAGCTTATGGCCATCTGAATTACAGTGTATATTTCTTCTTCAGTTAAAGATGGAAACTTCTCTCTAATTGAAGAATATGATTTCTTAAAAACTTGAATATCTATGTTTTCTGCGCCAAACCTCTCAATCTCAGCCACTAAGGTTTCAACAATTATAGCTATTCCTATATTTCCATCCCGCATAATTCTTTCACCAACTCCCTAAAGTAAGCACTCTCTTCTTTTGATGGCAAAGGTATAACAAGCGAACGATCAAGTAATCTATTACCACTTTCACATGCGGTCTCTGCTATCATCACACAAGAATGACAAGCTACTCCATTAAGGTCATCAGCAGAAGGCTCACTCATCATACACTCTGGGTCAGTCGTGCAAAGCATTGCATTCTCAAGAGCTTGTTTTAATACAATGATTAATTTATTCATTTCTCCAATTTCCACAAGTCCGCCCAAGGAACCTTCTTTATCAGAACTACCGGTGTATAGCAGAATTCCACACATATTCTCACTACTATAGATTCTCTCTTTTATGGCTGATGAAGAATATCCGGATTGCATTGCCATTTCTTTTATCATTAAGTGAGCAAATGTATGCAGCAGAACATACTCTGCATTTCTCTCTTTATATTTTGTCCAACCTCTCGAGCTGCAAAACTCGTTATAAAACTTCTTGTATTGATCTGATAACTGTCCCGTTCTCAATACCGTATTCCATTTTGCAACCGTTTCTTTATTAAACTCTATAAAGATACCTTCCCCATTGATTTCAACTCCTGGTAGCCACGATTCACCTGTTTTATTTTTTGTTAGATATACTATGTTTTTCGCATCTTCAACTTCTGGTTCTGGGGAATCCATTCTCATAAAACCAAGCAATACCATTACTTCTCTTAATCTATGGATCTTAATTACTCTGGAAAAATATTTGCTTAAATATGCAGGAATTAGCTCTTCTTCTGCTTTAAAATATTTTACATCCGTCTGATAAAGTAAATCATTATGATGTGTTATAGCTGCATATTCCATTTCTTTTATTTCGATAAATTCTTTAACCTTTTCATCTCGTCTTTTAACTGCTTCAACAAATTCATCTTTCGAGCAAATTGTCGTAAAGTGCTTCTCATATATTTTTATAATGGCCTCTTCACCAATGTACTCCCTTAAATTCAAAATATCCCTATAGTGTTCATCTATCATAGAGTTTAACGGGTTAATCCAGGGCGGTATGGATATTGCACTTCTTATGACAGGAAAATATACATTAGAAGCTCCTCTTTGCGAGGGAATGACCGCTTTATCACATTTAGAATAGGTTCCATTTGTCTTTTTTGCCATTCTTGGATTATGCGGATGTCTTCCACTGCATATCAGCCCTGCAAAATTCTCTGACTGCGTTGAACCACTCATCGTTCTTGAAGCACCACATTCACATTTAACAATTATTTCAGCTAGAGATGAGGTATTACCTGTCGATACCAGCTTCAAATCCTTTTTACATTTAGTATCGCCATGATGAACCCACCATCGCCAAGGGAAATCATCTAGATGCCCATCAACACATGACATAATAAACCTTGCCGGGTAAGCTTTGAACCCACAGATAGGACATGTGGGACCGTTTTGCAAATATTTATCTACATCAAAATTTTCGCTGATATCAAATAAATTACTACAAGTACTTTTCTTGCATATATGATAGTTCGGGAATGAAACTACTGGTATATCTCCTTGCCAAGAAGTTTTAGGAGTTTTGAAATTATCAACTCCTAAATAAGATGCTAGCCTTGCATCATATATGGTTTTCCCATATTTATCCCAATAATTAATATCTAACACTGTTACCGAGTCCTCCACTACATCAAGTATCGCTCCAGGGCCAAAGGTTGTTATTAATTGGTTTGGCCTTAGTTCTCCCAGTTTATTTATTTTCATCCTATTGCGCCCCCTCCGTGTAATAATATAGTGAAGATGTACTTTCTACCTCTCTCATTGAGTTAAGTGTCGGTTTTTCTTTTGGTGTACAATATTCATTGTAAAAATTGAGAAGTCTATTGAAGTTTTCCGTATTTTTAACATAGTAAAATAGTCTTTTGTCACTATTACAAAGATGCTTCCATTCATCAATGAAAATATCCATTTCTCTGAGAGTATCATCATTTGCTTTTGATGCAACAACAGCCCCTCTTTGCAAAATGATATCTTTTGCCTCCTGAATTACTTCATCAGCAGCCTCATTGATTCTTCCCGCTCCTTCATTGATTGCCAGTTCCCCGTTTTTCAATCTCAAAAGCGATACCAGTAAAGCATGTAATACCCTATCTCTTGCTCGTGCCGAGAAAGGCGTAGCAGTAGTTCCTTCCACATAACGATACATATGAGAATGGAATCCCATGAAATTTTCATAATGCGATAAGTCTCTTGGTCGATAAGGATTATAGATCGTCACAACAAGTCCAGGATACTTTCTCCCAATACGGCTTGTTGCCTGAATGTATTCAGAATTTTGCTTAGGTTGTCCGGTCACTGACATCAATCCTAAACGATCGACGTCCATTCCAACAGCAATCATGTTTGTTGCAATTGCGACATCTAAGCATTCCTTATTATCTGATTCAATTGTCAATTTTTCTAGTAACTCAGCTATTTGATAAGAAGACACACGAGATGTTATCTCTTTCGTTCTGTTCAAGTATCTTATTGAACCATATCCATATTTTTTTACAATTCGTTTTATGCGGGCAGGGATGTCATCCTGCAACAGTCTAACTGTACCGCCAAGCTCTCTGATACTGTTGAAATAACCAATTAGAGTATAATATGGGTCAACGTATTCTTTGAACTCTTCGATTTTTGAAAGTTCTAGTGCTTGTTGCAACAGAACTGCATAAACTCTTAAAATTGTTGTCTTCATAGACTTCCCAGTAGCACAAATACCACAGTACTTTCTAAAAGGCTTATCTTGAAGAGAGATTTCCTTGATAAAATAACTATCGCTGATATCAAAACCACTGGGTGGGAATTGTGAAAAATTATCCCTGCCATATAAGCATCTAATTTGAGCATCTGCGTTTTTAATTGTTGCTGTAGATACAATATATTTGGGGAGAATTTTCCTGCCATCTCTTTCAATGGCACACATATCCTCGACAACAGTTTCATATGCACCATAAATTGTACCAAGTGGTCCGGTAATCAAATGTAACTCATCCTGAACAATTAATTCTGGGGGGTAGAACATTTTTGTCTCAATTGTTTGCGAAGCTGCCAATGATTTTGATTTATTATGCCTGTTTGGATGCTCTTCCCCAACCGCAATATAACCGTGACGTTCACAATACCTGTCTGTTTTACCAAATAACAATCCCATTTTCTCATCCCAAGGCAATCTTGCAAATTTATCAACAGTAGATATTATTACGGTTGGGCACTTCCTGTATATTTCTTCGTCCACTAAATATACAGGAATACTCACACCATTAAATTTGTAGAAATGACACTTAGAATCAGGACAATGGATTTTTACTTCGCATTTGTCCGTATCAATTTCATAATTCTCTTTTTTAATGGCTGTACCACACATTGGGCAGACAATTACCTGTT
>JAAYYM010000174.1 GCA_012515365.1 Clostridia bacterium | reverse complement strand
TGGTGTAGAGGTTGCGAAGCTCTTACATCAGGATGAGCGGCATGTATTTAAGACGCTTGTTACTACCGGAAAAACAGGAAATCATTATGTCTTTATGGTGCCGGTAGCAGAAGAGCTTGATTTAAAGAAGGCAGCGAATGCTGTAAATGAAAAATCAATCGAAATGTTAAAATCCAAAGATTTATTGGCTCTGACAGGATATGTGCATGGTGGCTGTTCGCCAATTGGAATGAAAAAGTTTTTTAGAACTGTCATCCACGAAACAGCAAAAGAGTTTGAGACAATTATCTTTAGCGCGGGCAGAATCGGTGCACAGATTGAAATGTCACCAAAGGATCTGGAAACAGTTATGTCCTTTGATTTAAAAGATTTAATCAAATAAAAAATAGGAAACAAAAATATAGGTTGCTTTTCTTTTCACCATGGTGTACATTAGTACGGTAGAACAAAATGGGCTGGAAAGGAAAATATGAAAAAATATGTAACTAAAAAAGGAACAGCAGTAATTTGTCTGGATAATCCAATCTGTAATTCGTTTCTGATTGATAATGGACAGCAGCTTTTAATGGTAGATACCTCTGTACGTTTTATGCAAAAGCGAATTGAAAATCAAATGAAACAGTATTCAGACAGGAAACCAATTGCAATTGTACAGACGCATTGTCATTATGATCATGTGCGAAATACGGCCTATTTTCAGAAGAAGTTTCGATGTCCGGTATATATTCATCAGAAAGAAAAACCGGATTTTGTAGATGGTATCTGTACGTTTCCAGAAGGAACGACATTTCTCTTTAGATGCGTTGCCCTGCTGATACATGGGCTACGTGTATTTAAATCCTATCCAAAACCACTTAGACCGGTCATTGGTATCACAAGCGGAACAGACATTGAATGTTTTACCAGTCAGGTTCGTGTGATTGAGACGCCAGGGCATACCTATGGATCGATCAGCCTGATTATAGATAATGAATTTGTACTGGTCGGAGACGCTATGCGCAATGTTTATAGAAAGACATATCCAATGTTTGGTGATGATGAAGAGTTGATGTGTGATTCACTTGAACAGCTGTTAAAGCTTCCCGGCAGACTCTTTTTCCCATCTCATGGGACGCCATTCAAACATCCTCAGCACTTTGATTTTAGAAGAATTTAAGTACGGACTATAAAACATACAAAGATTATATTTTGATAGAAAACCACATTTTGATATGGCTGACAATGTGGTTTTTTTGTGATATACTTTAGCATATGCGAAAAAATCTGTATAGGAGACACAAGATGAATCAAGAGGAAAACGGTATCCGACTAAATAAATATATAGCAGAGGCCGGAATCTGCTCAAGACGTGAAGCAGATAAACTGATAGCTGACAGACGTGTCAAAATCGATGGCAACATAGCAAAAACAGGGACTAAGATTCAGAATGGACAAAAGGTAACTGTTGACGGGAAGCTGATCAGTAAGGAAGAAAAGCAGATCTATCTCGCATTTTATAAACCAAGAGGAATTGTATGTACAGAAGACCGTAACGAAAAGCATAATATCATTGATTATATCAAATACCCGAAACGAATCACTTATTGTGGACGTCTTGACAAAGATTCGGAAGGTTTGATTATCATGACAAATGATGGAGATCTGGCAAACCGGATGATGCGTTCTAAATATGGTCATGAGAAAGAGTATCAGGTGTCTTTAGATCATCCGATTAAAGAAGTATTAATAGAAGGCATCAAAAAGGGAGTATATCTGCCGGAACTTAATGTTACAACAAAACCATGTGAGGCTTCCCGAATAGATGAGAAGAGAATGCGACTGATTTTGACTCAGGGGCTGAATCGTCAGATCAGAAGAATGTGCGAGCAGTTTGGCTATGAAGTGAAACGCCTTGTCAGAACCAGAGTGATGAACATTACGACAGAAGGGTTAAAAGTGGGCAGCTATCGTGAGCTGACCCGAAAAGAAATGCAGGAATTACGAGAAATGCTTGATCATAAAAAAGAAAGTAAAGGGAAATGAGTGTTATGGAATCTAAACCAAATGGACAAGCTGCACAGCATAATGAGGCAATGATGCTTCGTATGAAAGAGCTGATCAAGATACTTAATCAGGCAGCAAAAGCATATTATCAGGATGATGTCGAAATCATGAGCAATTATGAATATGACAGACTTGCAGATGAGCTGGCTGAGTTAGAAGAGAAAACGCAGACAGTCTTTGCAGATAGTCCGAGCATGCGTGTCGGATATGAGGCAGTAGATGAATTGCCAAAAGAACGTCATGAGAAGCCTATGCTGTCCTTAGATAAAACCAAGGAGCGTACACAACTGGTACAATGGCTGAATGGTCATGAAGCATTACTTTCCTGGAAACTGGACGGATTAACCATTGTTATTACTTACCAAAATGGAACACTGCTTAAAGCCGTGACCCGTGGAAACGGAGAAATAGGGGAAATCATTACTAACAATGCCAAGGTGTTTAAAAATGTTCCATTAAAAATCCCTTATCAGGGTGAGCTGATCGTAAGAGGTGAAGCGGTCATTCATTATACAGATTTTGAAAAAATCAATGAGGAAATTGAAGATGTTGATGCAAAATATAAGAATCCACGAAATCTTTGCAGTGGCTCTGTACGCCAGCTGAATAATGAAGTAACTGCAAAACGTAATGTTTATTTCTATGCATTTACGTTGGTCGGAGCATCAGATGTTGACTTTTCAAACTCCAGAAAACAGCAGATGGAATTCATGACAGAACAGGGCTTTGACGTTGTTGAATATAAAATGGTTACGCAGGAAACCATTCTTGAGCAGATCCAGTATTTTGCAGAGCATATTCAAAAATACGATATTCCATCAGATGGTCTGGTGCTTATTTATGAAGACCTTGCATATGGTGCTTCACTGGGAAGAACTGCGAAATTTCCGCGTGATTCCATTGCTTTTAAATGGGCAGATGAGATCAGAGAGACTGTGCTTAGAGAAATTGAATGGAGTCCAAGCAGGACCGGACTGATTAATCCGGTTGCTATTTTTGATCCTGTTGAGCTGGAGGGTACAACCGTCAGTAGAGCATCTGTTCACAATATCAGCATCATGCAGTCATTAGAGCTTGGAATCGGAGATACCATAACCGTATTTAAAGCAAACATGATCATACCTCAGATTGCGGATAATCTGACAAAAAGCGGAGAACTTCATATTCCAAAACAATGTCCGGCATGTGGGGGAATCACGCAGATCAAGCAGTTGAATGATGTGAAAACACTGTATTGCATCAATGAAGAATGTCCGGCTAAAAAGATTAAATTATTTTCTTTATTTGTCAGCCGGAATGCATTAAATATCGATGGGCTGTCAGAAGCAACACTTGAGAAAATGATAGCAGAAGGCTTTATACACGAGTTTGCTGATATTTTTCATTTGAACAGATACCGTGAAAAGATTGTTCAAATGGAGGGATTTGGAGAAAAATCCTATCTCAATCTGACGGAAAGCATTGACCTTGCAAGAAAGACGACATTACCGCGTTTGATTTATGGTCTTGGTATTTTAAACGTTGGAGTTGCAAATGCAAAAATGATATGCCGTTATTATCATGACGATCTAGAGCAGATGATGAATGCATCTGTAGAAGAATTAAGCAATATTGACGGCGTGGGAGAAGTGATCGGTGGTACATTTGCTGATTATTTTTCAAAATCTGAAAATAGGGTCATGCTGCAAAATCTGCTACAGGAGCTGACGATAGAGCGTGTGGAAACTGTGGGTGAGATGGTACTTGAAGGGTTGACTTTTGTAATCACCGGAAGCCTGATGCAG
>JAAYYM010000173.1 GCA_012515365.1 Clostridia bacterium | reverse complement strand
TCTGGTGATGACAGTGGTTCCTTCTGTATAAGCAGTTACAAGTCCTGCTTCTGTGACATCAGCTACCTGCGGTCTGCTTGACGTATAAGTGAATTGATTATAGTATCCGCTTAATGGTGTCATTGCAAAATTCGTAGATGCATCATGTGTTCGGATACTCGTCAGGACAAGTGTTACACGATCTTTCTTTGGAATCATCTTCTGTATCACCGGATATGCGGTGAATTCAAACTCTCCATATGCCTGGCTGTCGATATTGGTCGCCCGCAGTTTCATCTTTGTCGGAGCATTTACTTTATAGAGATGAACAATTCCCTTTTTACGATTAATGATCGCAACATTTGATGGTACTTTGGTGTCATCTTCATAAAGAAGCTCCAGTTTTGAACTTCTGTTATAGGTATCATAGGGAACCATGGATACGTTATAAAACATGTCTCGTCCACTGATCATATAATCTTTGGTCATGGATACTCTGACGTCTTTTGCCCTCTTTGCTGAAAACACAGTCAGTTCATATTCTCCTCCGTTTGAAAGATACATTCTATGAACGGCAGAATTTTCACCTGATGTAACTGCTATGATACAATTGAGCGAATAATTATATGGATTTGTATAGCGTGCTATGCGTGGAATGCTTGGTCTGTTTGCTGTTTCCGGGGTTCCTGTCTGATGAGCCAAAACGCTGTCATTTGTCAGGATATATACTTCTCCGTTAAAGCCTGCTGCCTCAAGTGTAGCAGTCAGTGTATCGCCTGAATTTAATCTGACAGAATAAAGCTGATATGGCATATTGGTGCCCTTGGTAAATCCTCTGATGGGATAATAAGATGAAAAACATCCCAATTTATTGAGCGAGGTCACGTATCTGTGGGAAGCATCATTGATTGCTATTGTATAGGGCGAAACCAGATAATTTGTCGTTAGTATTTTACTTTTTTGATCTTGATAAACAACAATGGCCTTGATGGTTACTTTTGTATTGTTTTCCGGTACATAAATTAATCCTTTTTCGTCTTTTTCTATATGATATGACAAACTGTGTTTCGTCGGAGTAGTTCCGTCTGTTGTGTAGTAAATCTGTCCGAGTGAATTACTGTTGTATAATCTGAATCCCCACCCTTCCTGGATTCTTCCGGAAGGAATGGATATGGTCGGTGGCAAGAGTGCTGTATTTGCAGCCTTTAGCTGTTCTACGGTTGAAACAAGTCTTGTATTTTGAGGCTGCTCGTTAAGTTGTGTATTTGGCTGATCGCAAATTTGTACTCTGCCTGCTTCATCCTTTGTCAATAGCAGCATTTCTTCCGAACTTTCATTTGATCCGTCAACTTCTGTTTCTGTATATTCAATCGGATAAATAACCGGAGCCGCAGCCGCCTCTTCTTCCAAACATGCTGTAAGGACTTCGGCTGTAGAATAGCCTTCTATCTGCATGGTGGCTACTCCTTCTTCATAAGAGAGAATCGTTCCGGAATAAACCAAAGCAATCAAATCTGCCTGTTCTCTTGTATCTGCCAAAAACGCATACATCTGCTCTTCATAGCTGATTTGTGTTGGAAAATCGGTGATCTGTTGTAGAAAATTCAAATATTTTTCTCTGCGCTCATTCTGCTTCTTTGCATCTGCACAAATGGACTCATCTACATATTCCATATGTAATTGAAAACTGCGCCGAATGATATTTTCAGAGATTGTATTGTCGGAGATAGTATTGCCTGAAACGGTATGATCGGAGGCCGTATTGTCTGAAATGGTATTGTCTGAAACGGTATTGTCGGAGACCGTATTGTTGGAGATTGTATTGTTGGAGATTGTATGATTGGAGATTGTATGATCTGAAACTGACTGATTAACCATGGATTCAGACATAGAAAATGCTGCAGATGCCGATTCGGTCTGCATAATATTTTGTTCATTCAAGGTCAATGTGTCTGCATAGACAGCTAAAATTGTCTGGGAGCAAATACTTTGCAGGAGCACGATGCTGCAAAGTGCACCCGCCATCCATGTTTTACCTTTCATATCATCCTCCGATTATGTTTGCAGAATAAGGGGTATCTCACTTCGTGAGAGCTCTCCCCTCGAATAAGGGGTATCTCACTTCGTGAGAGCTCTCCCCTTATTGGATTATATCATAAATGGGGGAAATGTTGAAGTGAGTGTGGAAGATCTGAAATAGAAATTGAAATTGATCTGTTGGGGCTGGCTTTTGATAAAGCTAAGGCCTGAATAAGAACAGAATATAACGCAAAAAATGGGGCCTATGCCCCATTATCACTTTATAATCTATTCATGTTAAATCTAAATTTTTTCTTGCCTCATTTCGATTGCAAGATGATTCTGTTCATCGTAATAAAACACCTCTGACTGTGTCAGACATTTGATCAGAATAAACGACAGATCGTCAACGTCATCTGCTGAAAAGAGATTATAGCGTTCGCCATCATAATCAAACATCACTTTAATATCTTTTTCTTCGATACTGTCTGCAAGATCATCATCCATCGGTCTACGATATATAATCGTCAGTGTAATGTTGTTAGAATGCTTCATCAGATGATTGACTACTACTTCCTCTGTCAAAAGTCTCAACGCATTAATTTCTTTTAAAGAAAGGGAAAGATTGCGTCCGAACCTCTCAACCTGATTAAAAAAAAGATAAAAGTCGAATTTGCCCTCAACCACCTTCACTTCATATGTATGATTCATATATGTTTCCAAAATTAGCAGCTCCTTATTGACATAACGCATCTATAATTTCTAGTTTTCCCCACTTTATTACAATAATACACTCACACCGGATTGTCAACCGTTAGTCGTCATGCTCATAGTAAAAAACAGCAAACAAAAAGACTGTTGCCTTTGCCTCTTAAGAGATTCAGACAACAGTCTTTCTTTCAGTACAAACAGATCAAATCAATCTAAATTCAACTGACGTTTCATCATATGATTTGTGAAGAAATATAATACTACATCAAAGAGCGTAACAATAGCTGCTGTAGACAGATATATCGTCGTAATATAGCGATAGATTTCTTGAAATGAATTTCCCATCGAACTACCGCCCGCAAATGCAAGCACAAAAATCAGTATAGTCGAAAAAAACTGCATCATAAAATAGATGATAAATAGACCTAAAAATGCACCGATCACTTTATGCTTTGTAATGATTTGTCCGAACGAGATGCCTGCAAACAGCCATAAACAAGAGTAAACAGCACTAATAATAACAACAAATATCAGATAAACCACCCAGCCTGCAATCATCGGATCTGTCAAATATAACGCAAGCTCCTGTCTCAAATTCTGCATTCCCTCTACGATAGCCGGTGCACTGCCTGAGCTGATGAAGAGTGCTACAACTGACAGCATAACAACTAGTGAAGTCAGAGTATTCCAGCACACACCCACAATCAACTTTGACAGAATGATTTCATGCGTTGTCACAGGCAGTGTATGAAGCAGATAGCCTTCATCTGTATATGTAGTTTTATAAAAACGTACTCCAATAAAAATGACACATGTAAAACTTACCGCCATCAGGCACAAGATATAAAATACCATACTCAACGACATAAATCCCTGTGCAACTATAGAATCCGATTCATAAACCCTTAATCCTAACAAGATACATCCGATCACTGTAATTGCAGCAATGCCAAGATTAGCAGGAAACAAAATCTTCGTCATCGCTTTCCATTCATGTTTAATCATTTTACCTAGCATGCAAACACCTCCCTGAATAACGCGTCAACTGATTTACCACTTTCCTCGCGGATATCGTCAACTGATTTTTGAAGTGTTTTCACGCCATTTTTGATAAAGATGACTTCGTCTAAAACAGACTCAATATCAGAAATCAGATGTGTCGATATAATGATTGATGCATTCTCATTATAATTTGTAATAATTGTATTTAAAATGTAGTCACGTGCTGCCGGATCCACACCTGCAATTGGTTCATCGAGTACATACAGCTCTGCCTCTCTGCTCATTACCAAAATAAGCTGCACCTTCTCTTTGGTGCCCTTTGATAAAGTGCGCAGTTTTGCGTCACTGTCAATCCCCAGATTGGCCAGCATCGTGTATGCGCGGTCTTTTCTGAAATCTTCATAAAAGTCTGAGAAGAACTCAATCAACTCTTCCACCTTCATCCATGAGTTTAAATACGTACGTTCAGGCAGATAAGATACTATTTTCTTTGTAACTACACCCGGCTCATTTCCACGTATTTTTACGCTTCCTGTAGTCGGTGTCAGCAATCCGTTGATCAGCTTGATCAATGTCGTCTTTCCGCTTCCATTAGGTCCTAACAAACCGATAATTTTACCGCTTTCTATTGTCAGATCCAGATTATTTAGTGCAAGTGTTGCACCGTATTTTTTAGACAGTCCCTTACATTCTAACAATGTTTCCACTATTGTTCCCCCTCTACCACATTCTTCATCAGACAAATGACTTCATCCTGCTCAAATCCCATTTTCTTCATATTATCAAAAAATTCATTGATCTGATCTCTTGCCATTTGAAACCTTAAATTCTTTAACAGTTCTTTATCCTCAGTCACTGCTCTGCCACTTGTTCTTGCCGTAATGATCATTCCTTTCCTCTCTAGTTCGGCAAATGCTTTCTGCATTGTATTTGGGTTAACAGCAGCCTCTGCTGCTAGCTCTCTTACCGATGGTACTTTCTCACCAGCTCCATATTCACCGGAAATAATACGGTTTCCAATCACCTCAACGAGCTGTGCATAAATCGGTTTATCCTTATTAAGCGCCCATGCCATCTTATCCTTCCTTTCTTTTCGTACAATCTGTACATTGATTACCTGCGTTTTTCATACCACTTGTGTTTCTTGTGTTTCGTGTTTCTTGTGTTTCGTGTTTCTTTCTTCTGTTCTTTTGTATTATTGTATTACTTATTTAATACAATAGCGCAATCAATTTTATTTGTCAACACATAAAATAAAATCATGAAACGCGCCAAACTTCTGACACGTACATTGTTCCGGTTACATATTCTAATAAAGAATGTTCTTTTGAGGTATCTTATGCCTGAATATGGTAATCTGGTCATCGAGGTCACCTCTTCTTTTGGAAGACGACCTATCCCAAATGCTAAAATTGCGATTTCCTACGAAGGAGATCCGGAAAATACACTAGAAGAATTATATACTGACACCAACGGAAAAAGTGAACAAATTGCACTTCCTGCTCCACCTCCCGAATACAGCATCACTCCACTCGAGAGGCAGCCCTACTCTGTGTATACACTGACAGTCACCGCTTCCGGCTTTCAGACTCTGATCATAAGTGGAACAGAAATCCTCCCTACAGTAACCGCTCTCCAGAATGCATCACTGATCCCTGTCAATGAGCCGTTAGTCGATGACATCATCACCATACCGGCACATACATTATATGGAGATTATCCTCCTAAAATACCAGAATCAGAAGTCAAGCCGCTTAACGAGACCGGCGAGATCGTCTTAAGCCGCGTTGTGATCCCGGAAACGATCATCGTACATGATGGCCCACCTGAGGCCACAACAGCCATGAACTACTATGTCAGCTACAAAGATTATATTAAGAATGTCGTTTCTTCGGAAATATACGCGACCTGGGATGAGTCAGCCATTTACGCCAATACATTTGCCATTTTATCTTTTACTCTGAATCGCGTTTACACTGAATGGTATAGAAATAAGGGATTTAATTTCACCATCACTTCTTCTACTGCATTTGATCAGAAATGGATCTATGGAAGAAATATCTATGAAAACATCAGCCGGATCGTTGACGAAATATTTGTCAATTATGTTTCCAGACCGGGGATCCGTCAACCTTTGTTTACGCAATACTGTGATGGTAGAAATGCTGCCTGTACACAAGGACTGAGTCAATGGGGTTCGCAAGAATTAAGCCAGCGTGGATACTCCCCCATCCAAATTCTGCGAAATTATTATGGAAATGACGTATTTATCAATACTTCTGAAGTGATCGCCGGCATTCCATCCTCATGGCCCGGTTATAATCTGACGATCGGAAGCACCGGTGAAAAAGTACGAATGCTACAGGAGCAGCTTAACCGCATTGCAGTTGATTATCCGTCCATATCAACCGTCGTACCAGATGGCATCTATGGGGAACAGACCGCACGAAGTGTGCGGATTTTCCAGTCAATCTTCTCTCTCCCACAGACCGGCATCACTGATTTCGCCACATGGTATAAGGTCTCGGAAATCTTTGTCGGCGTGTCAAGACTCTCAGAAAGTTAATGGGATCAGCTTTTCCATAAAATACGGCAAAAAAAGCATCATCCTTGTATCAGAAGGATGATGCTGCACACCGTACACTGCATCCAGAGGAAGAATGCTGCACACAAAACTACCAAATTGTATTATAGTACAACCTCTTGCTTTTTTCAATAGTTTTCTATGATTTTACGAAATTTTTCGTATTTACTCAACAGTTTCCGGTTATCCGATTTTTCTGATCTTTCTAATTAGATGAAAAACCGCAAACACGATCATATTCAGTGCCACTACACTTGCTCCGGTAGGTGTCGAAAAAATGTAGGACAACACCAGACCTGTCAAAAAGCAGAATACTGAAATAGCCGCTGCACAGATAACAACATGTTTAAAATTCGTACACAGACGCATTGCACTAAGTGCCGGAAATATGATCAGACTGGAGATAAGCATAGCTCCCATCATACGCATACCAAGCACTACCGTAATGGCAGTCAAAAATGCAATCAGCATATTATAGAGATTTGTCTTTGCTCCGGTTGCTGTTGCAAACGTTTCATCAAAGGTAATCAAAAAGATGCGATGATAAAATATAATGAATAAAACCAAAACCATACATGATAGAATCACGCTGAAAATGACATCACCGTCAGACATAGATAGAATGCTTCCAAAGAGATAATTCATGACATCTGTTGTCGTCCCCGAGGATAACGATACAACAATCACACCGATTGCCAGTGAGCTTGTTGAAATAAGCGCAATCGCCGAATCACCCTTGATCTGGCTGTTTTCACTAATACGCAGCAGCAAAAAAGCGGCAATCACTACGACAGGTACTGCGACAACCAGGGGTGACAAACCAACTGCCAAGCCGATCGTCAGCGCTCCAAAGCCTACATGTGACAGACCATCTCCGATCATGGAATAGCGTTTTAGCACCAGACTGACTCCCAGTAGTGCTGCGCACAGTGATACCAACACGCCGACGCTCAATGCCCGCACCATAAATGGGAAGGAAAACATCTCAAACAGTAACTCTATCATACTTGCTCCTCTCTGCTAAAAAACACTCAACAATATGCCATCTGCAATTGCCATTGCAACATTGTAAAATTCATTATCAAATAATTCATTATCATAATCGGTATTGATGAATCCCACTTCCACCAAAACTGCCGGCATCTGCGTCTTTCTGAGCACAATCAGATTCGGACGTTCATTAATCCCCTGATTAACAAAGCCCACCTTCTCCAACTGTTCATTGATGGAAACCGCCACGCGGTAAGCTGCGCTTAGTCTGGAATAAACTAAAGATTCAACTCCACTGTACATATTGGGATAAGGGGAGGAATTCCGATGGATGGATATAAAATAATCAGCGCCTGACAGATTTGCTTCCTCTGCCTTTTGGTAAGGAGTCTCGTATACATCAACCGTTCTCGTATATACAACCCAGATCCCATTATCTGTAAGGATCTGTCCAACGCTTAGCGTCAATGCAAGCGTATCGTCCTTTTCCTTACGCCCATTGTAAACTGCCCCTGGATCCAACCCGCCGTGTCCGGCGTCTAATACTATTTTCATAATTTCTACCTATTCTCTTTTCTATCAGAATATGTAGAAACATGAAAAAGATTCTTACTTTGCTTTCTTCTTTAAAATGTGAGTGCGAATATATTGAAACGTCTTCTCTTCTCCCTGATCTCTAAGCATTTTCAATAAAAATTCCAATTGCTTCTTTGTCGTCTCATGCAGTGCGATCTGAGTCCGCCCTTTCTTGTAACACTCATATGGCGAAGCATCCGTATAAGCCACTCCATTATAATTTTTGCTTGCTGCAATTCGATCAACGAACATTTCGATCAGGTATCGCGTGGGCATCTTTACCGGCACATATCTGCCCGTCCCATGGGAGCTGTAATCAACCCAGTATTCATAGTGATGTTTGTTTCGTCCTTTATGGTGAAGCCATGCTGCTGAGTAGCCGATCGTCTCACGCTCCGCATTATTGGGACTGCGATAGCCCTGATAATACCGGATGCCACCGATGAATTCCTGCGGTGAATACTTGCTTAAATCATGCATAATCCCTTGCCAGTAGAGTCCTAATCTGAAGCAGCCCTGCTGCACCAAAAACTTATGTCTGGTAATCGTAATAAAATGGTGGATAAAATTACTCACATATTTCATCATAGAAGACAAGTCCTTTCTTCTCTAAAGTCAGCTGTCCATTTGTGCAGTCAATAATCGTAACTCCACAGTTTTTCTGCAGATTCCCCCAAAATTCCTTTACCGGAAGCTTTGCAACATTACAGATCACGGAATTAATGAATGCTCCGTGTGTAGCTACAAATATCTGTCTGCAGCTTGCTTCTAATGGTACGATCTCATTCATCAGGAAATCCATACCTCGATCCATCAATTCCCTGATCGACTCTGCATTTTCTCCGGGTATGTATTGCTCCGGTACTCTTAAAAACTCGTAAAGCGGGCTTTCTTTTTTTTCTATGACTTCATCAATGACTACGCCTTCATAGCTGCCAAATGATATTTCTTTAAGTCTTTCATCCTCGATCAGTTTGATGTCACGTCCGGTAAGGACTATTTCTGCCGTTCTTTTTGCCCGTTGTAAGGGGCTCGTATAAGCAACATCAAAGGGGATCTTTTCCATCCCCTTTTGTGTTTTTCTTGCAATGAGCAGCCCATTCTCATTAAGAGGAATATCGGTCTGCCCCTGTAATCTATGTGCTTTGTTCCATGTTGTCTCGCCATGACGCATCAGGTAAATCTTCATTTTAATCCTTCTTTCATTTTAACGTAGTTATTATACTACAAAATGAATCAGAATTTAACCCTTTGTTCCAAATTCGTCTGCTTTCATTTGCATTCGTCTGCTTTTATATACACTCGTCTGGATCATATGCGATTTCCAGTCCCTCCTGATATTTCTTTCCCATCTGATGTCTTGCTTTTCTATGCTCAACTGTATCAAAAATGATAGAAAAATCATAGTCTTCCGGATACAGCTGCGTCGCAGCTACTTTTAGTTTCAGCCGCTTATGACTGATCATGAATTTTTCTTTTGCAACCTGCACCAGCACATTTCCCTGATGATCAGCAGGCTGCGCCACGATTCCGATCTTACCTTCCGGTAAAACAGTGACGCTGTCTCCTCTATGAAATCCTTCTCCATGTACTGCTTCACGCTTCACTTTTTCGATCCGCTCAAGCTTTGGTGCTGACTCATGCTTAAGCTCTTCATTTCCATCATGAAGTGCCAATTCATGCTCTGTTTTTGATGACACACTTCCATAAGCTTCTTTTGCCGCCGTGCGCAGCATGCTGTTTGGAACACCGAGCCGCTTTGCAATGTAAAGAGCGCAGCTGTCGCCTGCTTTTCCGATCTCTAATTCATAAAGCGGTTTTAAGCTTTCTCGGTCAAAAGTCATTCTTGCATTTTGGATTTCCAGATATCGCATCGCATATTCTTTAACCTCCGGATAATGCGTCGTCACCAAAAACAAACAGTTACTCTTACGAAGCTCCTCCAATATTGATATGGCAATTCCCATTCCTTCTGCCGGATCAGTTCCTGAGCCTAATTCATCCATGATGACAAGACTCTCTCTGGTTACATGTTTCAAAATCTGGATGACGTTTGTGATATGTGCAGAAAATGTCGAAAGATTATCTGCGATATTCTGTCCGTCGCCAATGTCGCACAATACCTGACTCTGCATAGAAAGCTTTGCCTCTACACACGGTACATGCAATCCGGCACATGCCATCATGCTCATCAATGCAACCGTTTTGATCGCTACTGTTTTTCCTCCGGTATTCGGTCCTGTGATGATGACGCCTCGCGTTTCTCCACCGATCGAAAAATCAAGCGGAACACATTGTGACTGCTCTAGTAATGGATTTCTTGCCGCCTTCAGTTTTATCATAGCTTCTGTATTGATTTCCGGCTCCACTGCGTTCATTTCCACACTCATCTTTGCCTTTGCAAATATGAAGTCAAGCTCGGTAATCACTCGTATATTTTCGCGTAATGCCTGATCATGTTCTGATATTCTCTCAAGCAGCTGATACAGAATCCGACGTTCTTCATTTTCTTCTTCCAGTAGAAACAGTTCCAACTCTTCCTGTAAATTTGCGATTGCTGTCGGTTCTACAAATAAAGTGGCTCCGGTTGATGATTGGTCAATGACTGATCCTGCTATTTTCCCACGGCATGACTTTTTGACCGGGATACAGATCCGTCCGTTTCTTCTGACTACAAAATTATCTGCCAGATACTCCTTATTGGTCTTCATCAGGTGCTCTGCTTTTTCATTGATTTTCTCTCTGTGAAGCTGGATTTTTCTTCTTGTATCATATAGAAGTGCTGATGCGCGGTCATCGATTTCCCCATCTCTGATGCAGCTTTCGATTTCTGCCCGCAGTTCCTCTAAAATCTCCAGATTCTCGCAGTAGAAGGCAAGTCCTATCTGCTGTTCTTTTCCCTTTTCCAGATAGCTCTTCATCCGCTTTACTGCGACAAGAAATACGCCCACTGACTCGACTTCCTCTACGCTCAGTAATTCTCCGCACTCCGCCCTGTCGATCAGTTCTGACAGCTTTGTCATACGTGGAACAGGCGGTGTACCGATCTCTACTAACAGCCTTTTCGCCTGTGTTGTATCACGCTGTGCCTTCCTAAGTTCAGACTCACGAAGCATCGGTTCAATCAGCCTTGCACGTTCCTTCGCCGTCTCACTGTTCGCATAAGCAGCCAGCGCTTCCCTGATATATTGAAATCCAGTCAGTTCGTAGGTTTGATTTGATGTAGTTGTCAAATTTGAGTTATTGTTCTGATTAGATGTATGGGTTTGATTTGATGTCTTGGTTTGATTAGTCTGATTTTCTATATAAGTTTGATTCATTGTAATGTTCCTCTCTTCTTAACACTATGAATATAAATAACAGGTACAAAAAAAGAAGGCAAAAAGAGTATCAGAAACAAACGATCTATACAGATCATTTTTTCTTCTTCACTTTTCATCTTCTTACATCATTACAATTAACAAACAAATTCCTCTTTCAGTCTTGATTGATATTAGTTTACTTGAAATATGAAAATTACTTTATCACCGATTTTGGGCATTGTCAAGAGAATCTTCACTATTTCTATTTTATAATACATTGCAGTTTATATGGAAGCTCTGTCATCCACTCAGGTTCTTCCTCAATAGGTTCCGAAACACATGCAGGACTGTACTATATTCCTGCAAATGCACAAGACGCCGCATGATTACATCCTTGACATTTCACATTATCTGCTTCTTTAAATTTAATTATATCAGAAAAATGTAAATAATGGATGCCATAGTTCCCAATATATATGCTATGCTTGGATATATGCTGTATGTGGTATATATATGGATTCTACGGCATCTGTCAGCTAATGTAAATGGCAAATACAGCTATCAAGAAGATTCTCTGCAAATATTTGAAAGCTAAATACTCGCCAGTGTCTCCCGAAATTTTTCTTCCCATTTATTGAAATCCATGTGTTCAATATAGACGGCTTCTAATTCGTCGTGCATCATTTTTGCGTGTTTCAGTTGATGAATTGCTCCTTCTATCAGCTTTTGACAAATTGCATGCTCATGTAAGCCTTTGTGATACTGACGATAATGGTTATGATTAAGTAAATCTCCAACCTCTGTCACGCTGCCAAGAGACTGGTCACCGGTCAGTAACAAACCTTGTTCCGGACAATACAAATGAGACAAATATCCTGCGCATAATGGATGATGGAGTGCAATCACATCAATGCCGGCTTCCACCAGCTGATTCTTCAGATATTCAAGAAAACCTGATAAGTGCCCATCAGTAGGGCAATCAAAGACCATACAGTTTTCTCGTGGCAATTGGTCAGAATAGCTGATCAGTCCACGATGCGTATATGCTTCGAGAAAGCAATTTCTCACACTTCCCCACGCTGCTTCACTACGCTTTTTAGGAAAATCAAACACTTCCTCGAGCAGCCCCTGTACAAACTTCTTCACTTCACTCTTATTCCAGTTTTCAAATTTCGTATATTCCTTATTTTCGATGTCATACAAAGCTCCTGCTGCCCGCAGGTTAGCATAACACCTTTGAAAGCTTTTGGAAAT
>JAAYYM010000172.1 GCA_012515365.1 Clostridia bacterium | reverse complement strand
TTTTAACAGTTGGTTTTCCTTCATAAACTTCGGAAGGAACCACATTTTATTTGCCTCCAAAAGTGCTTCTTTTGCCTTTTCTGATTGATAAGAGAAAATGCCATCCTCAAACTGTTCTCTGATTTCTTTTCTCAAAGACTGCATCTTCTTGCCCTGTTCTAGCAGTGTACGAATCGCTTCATTTTTAAACGCAAGGTTCTTATTCTTAAGTGCAGGGACAATGATTTCCTCTGCCTCCATCATATTCGTATTAATTTCAAGGAGCGCATCAATATAGACTCGTGACTGATGTTTCTGCATGCCATATAACAGTGCAATTCGATCAGACAGCTGATAAAGATCTGCAATCAGCTGATCGTACATCTTCAGTGCTTCTACGATCTGTTCACGCAGCTCCAGAGAATAATTACGGCTCTCAAATAAGGTAAACGGTGTATTACGGATACCACCTGCCTCTTTTCCTGCTACTTCAAGTTTTCTAAGAAGCTCCTTCCACTCTTTGTCTGTCGTTTCAGACATGTTGGAAATCTGAGACGTAGAAAACGTCACCTTTCCCTGATAAGAAAGGTAGGTTTCATAATCACTGATCGCGTCGAATAATGATTTTCCATAGGAACGCTTCTGATGAATTTCTTTCATGACCAGATTTAACTGTTGACGCAGGGTATGCAGTTGTTCCGCTTCTTCTTTGTAATCCTCCGGCTTCTTAAGCTGCCCTAAACCAAGTGTACGGTCAAGCTGTTCGAGCACTGCTCTTTTTTGTGCTTTATTTGAGTGGAGCTCCAGACAAAATGGAGCAAGTCCGATCTTTTCTAATCGTTTCTGTACGACAGAGAGTGCTGCCATCTTTTCTGAAACAAAGAGAACACTTTTCCCTTGGTACAGTGCATTTGCAATCATATTGGTAATGGTCTGTGATTTTCCGGTGCCCGGCGGTCCATGTAAGACAAAGCTCTGCCCCTTTGCCGCTGCACAGATCGCTGTAAGCTGTGAGGAATCCGCACTCAATGGTGTTGCCATTTCTGATGGTACCAGCTGATCATCCAGCTCCTCTGCACTAAGGCAATCCTTTAATGGCTCCCATAAAATCTTTCCTTCTAAGAGGCTTGAAACAACAGGATGTTTCACGATATCTTCGCTTCGGTTTCTTAAATCATTCCAGAGAATGAACTGATTAAAGGAGAATAAGCCGATAAATGCAAGCTCTTCGATATCCCATCTCTTTTTCTCCATAATGGCTTTGCGTACAGTTTTAAAAACAAGATCAAGATGAATCCCATTTTCATCTAATGGCAGCGGATCCAGCGAAGAAATCGCAATGCCAAAATCCTGTCGCAGCATTTCAAGAAGTGTCACGTTAATCTGTGGTTCTTCCTCTCTAAGACGAATCACATAGGTACGTTCTACTACCTTTTTCACAATGTCAATAGGAAGCAAGATCAATGGTGCATATCGCGGTTTTTCACTTAAATCCGACTCATACCAGCGTAAAACACCAAGTGCCAGATAGAGTGTGTTTGCTCCATTCTCCTCCAAACTAACCTTTGCTTTTCTATGAATATATTTTAATGACTGTTCCAATGGAGCATCTTCCAGAAATGTCCTGATCCGTTTACTCTTAAACTCAGCTTCTGTTATTGCTTCGATCATATCCCTGTTATTTTCGATTTCAAAAATTTTTGAGTCACGCATAGACTCTTTAAAATCATTCGGGCATGGCAAAACCTTAAAGTCCTCGCCCTTTGATAGTTCATCTTCGAGTTTTGATAGTTTTGGACACATCAGCTGCACATTGCTTCTGGTCACTCTAAAATTAAGCAGCGAATTGCGTAGGCTTAAATCTAAAAGCTTGCGCTCCCAGATCTGCTGTCTCAAAGCAGGGACTTCCTTAATCTGTTCCGTCTGCTCTATCTGCTCTGTAAGCTCTTCTGGTTTCACGATTTCTTTTGGTGCATCTGTGATTTTATCCTGCTTATCCGTTTCATAATCAATTGCAGAAAAAGCCCCCTCTTTTTCTACTCGTACAGGAATTGGCCTGATCCCACCCGCTCTGCTTCGCATGACATCTACACTTAATGTAAACTCGTCGGGGTCAGCAAGTGCTGCTTTTCCATGTACACATGCATCATCAAATTCTATATTTTTTCCTGCTGAGAAAGCGGTACACTCTACAATAGCAATCTCATTGATTCCGTCGGCCATCCGTTTTGTGATTGCTGCTGGATCATCCTGAATGTATTCACTGAACGTCTCTTCCTCTATGAAACAGCCTGTAAGTGCATGCCCACGCTTTAATATGAGCAGTGGATTTAGCCCGACCGCTTCTAAGCAAGACGCATAAAGAACAGCCAGATCAAGACATGTGCCCTTTTTCTGTTCCAGAACAACATGTGATAATCTGATTCTCTGTCCTGTCTTTTCATAGCTTGCAGGTGGAACGATATATGCAATTTTTTTCGCCTGTAGTGCGGCATAAATGGCTGCCATCTGTTGCAATACTGCATTTGGATTGTTACGTTGATATCCGGTAAAGGATGGATTGTTCGTCCATTTATTCAAATAGAGGGATGCCTCTGAAATAACTTCTCCTACCATTGGGTGATTCGGCGTGACAAACGCGGATAAAAGCTCCGGCATAATTGCTGCACCCGGCCATTCATCATAAGCAAGTAATTCAATCTGATCATTAACGGTTCCGATCACTTCGTCCCCGATTGTTGCTTCTATCTGAACAGTCCCAGCCATTTTTTCTGTCAACGACAACAGATATTCTGCGTTTAGAAGGAGCTTGACAGGTGCCAGTTCCATGGGCACTCCAGGCTCCAATAATGATATAACGGTCTCGTATGTTTGGGCAAATTCCGGTAAAAAGGTGATTGAAATACGAACCTCGTTAAGATTCTTATCTGTCAGATTCGTAACAATCAGCTTGCGCACAACCGGTACATAATTTTGCTGCATTGCAAAGTTAATCGTATGTATAAACTGAACATCCAGTTTTAATTTCTGTTCCATTGATCATTCACCTCATCCACTTTATGTTAGAACTAAAAACTCTCCCCTACTATACTTGTTAGGGGTATCTCACTCTGCGAGTGAGAACTCTCCCCTAACTATACTTGTTAGGGGTATCTCACTCTGCGAGTGAGAACTCTCCCCTAACTATACTTGTTAGGGGTATCTCACTCTGCGAGTGAGAACTCTCCCCTAACTATATCATATTAGTAAAAAAAAGACTATACTCTGGATGGCTGAGTGGTGTGATCTGACGCAGTTATTTTATGCCAAGTTTGTAGTAGGTTCTGGGGTGTGTTTATCCATGTAAAAATATAGTAAAGGCCAACAGTAAATACGAAGTATTGCAATAGTGTAAATACGAAGTATCGTAAAAAATGATTGACATGGAATAATAGAAATCGTAATATATTACAAACATGTAAACTATTTTAATAAAACCAAAAGTAATAGTTTGATGAATGAATTTGCGGTTATTATGCAAAAGAAATAGTTATGAGAGGATTGAGCGAACTTAAAGGGGATGAAACTGCTTTTGAGACGTATCATTATCTAAATATGCTTCTTAACAATGAATATGGTTATAGTGTCTTAAATGGTTTATGTGATGATTTTTCAAAACTGGTAATAAAAAACGTTCCGCCAAATAGTGTTGTTGTCCTCGCTTCAGATGGATACCCTATATTAATGCCGACTTTAGAATCAAGTGAAATTAAATTGGAACGTCTTAAAGAAGATGACCCGCTTTGCATCCATAACTACAAATCAACTACGGGATGGACAAATGGAAAAAAGGCATTAGATGATAGGGCTTATATACGGTTTAAAATATAAACCTGCATTATTTCTGTCTAAGTAAGTGGCAAACTTTCCGTGCGATTTATGATTAATTTTAAAGTCTCGATTAATTGCCGATTTTCATGATGCTGTTTGACAGCAACACGATAAAATCCCTGTTCAAGTGTACGGTAATTGCTGCAGTCGCGAATACAGATCCCCCTGCTCATTAACTGCGTATATATATCTTGATTGGTTTGAAACAGAATAAAATTCGTTTCAGATGGAAAAACGCAAAATTCCAGCTTTTTTAGTTCATGGATCAGATAATCACGCTCGATTCGAATCATTTTCTTGGTTTCTTTTAGATAATCTTGTTCGTCTTGAATCACTTTCTTGGTTTCTTTTTGATAAGCAAGTTCCTTGAGTGCTGCCAATCCAGCTTCCTGCGCAATCAGAGAAACACTCCATGGCTGCCTGCACGCTATGATCTGTTGAATTAGTTTTTCATCTGCACACGCTCCATATCCAAGTCTCAATCCCGGTAATGCGAAGCTTTTTGTAAATGCACGAATCAAAAAGAGGTTTGAAAATTCGCTGATTCGTCTGATCAAAGACTCGCGATCCGTAAACTCAATAAAACACTCATCCAGCAAAACTGTTATATTGGCAGCTTGCGCAAAGCTGATGATTCTTTCTAAAAGACTCTCGTCAATGAGGTTGCCGGTAGGATTATGTGGATTCACCAGTACAATCAGATCCGGATGTATTTTTTTCAACATTGATAAATATGCTTCGTCAAGCGCAAATCCATTGTCTCGTTTTAATTCATAATATTGAATTGCCGTCCCCTGCACGCGCAGTGCCTGTTCATACTCCGAAAAATCAGGTGCAAGACACAACGCTGTTTTGGGTTTCAACACACCAATCACCTGAAAGATCAGATCACCTGCTCCATTTGCACAGATCAACTGTGATGACTCAATTCCATGATAATTTGCCAATGCGCAGCAAAGCTTGTGGCAGCTTGGATCCGGATATCGATCTATGTGCCTGATCGCCTCATTCATCGCATCCTTAACTGCTGCAGGCGGTCCGATAGGGTTTACATTAATTGAAAAATCAAGTACGTTCGAGGCAAGTACGTTAGAATCTTCCCCCTGAGCAAATCCTCCATGAATTCTATTATTCATATAGTTCTGACTCCTAACTTGTTTGGTACTTTTTCTGTGATACTGAACATGGTATTGTACTGCAGAGGCATTTTACATGTCATTTTTTGTTTTTGCGCATCTGTTCTCAATAATATTCCTAGAAACCAGTGAATGGAATATAGAAAAACAAACCTGTAATGACTGAAAACACAATCAGACCTAAGATTCCTGTTGCATAGGACAGTCTGTTGGCTTCAATAATCGCATATGGTGTGATTTCTTTTTGCGCATCTCCGATCGTTTCCTTGTGATGCAGCTTTCCAAAATAATAAGCATCTCCTGCCAATTGAATCTGTAAAGCACCGGCGCATGCTGCTTCTGTATGCGCAGAATTCGGACTTGCATGTTTCCTTCTGTCGCGTTTGAAAATCCGAAAAGCCCCTTTCTGGTCAAGTCCGGTCAGTCCGGCTGCGACAACCATTAAAAGACCTGCGATTCGTGACGGAAGAAAATTTAGGACGTCATCCATCTTGGCTGCAAACCGTCCAAAATATTGGTAGGTTTCATTACGATAACCAAGCATGGAATCCATTGTATTAACTGCTTTATAGAAAAATCCACCAGCTGCTCCAAACAAAAACAGATACAGTAACGGTGCAATCACTCCATCTGAAACATTTTCTGCCACAGTCTCAACCGCAGCTTTCGTAATTCCCTCTTTGCTAAGATTTTGTGTGTCACGCCCAACAATCATGGAAACTACTGCCCGCGCCTGCTCCAAATCGTCCTGCTCCAGACACTTATATACCTTCATGCTTTCATCACGAAGAGATTTGAGTGCCAGCACAAAATAACAGCATATACTTTCCACTATGATACCAACTGCCGGATGAATCCTATAGGCAAGAAACAGAAGTCCCAAAGGAAGTACTGTTGCTATTATCACAACAACAAAAACTTCTATTACTCCTGCTGTAAATTCTGCTCTTTCCTGTTTGTCCACAGCCTTAGGAAATCCACTTCGTAAAATTCGCTCTATATTTGCAATTAAGCTGCCAATCAGTCTGATCGGATGATACTTCCAATGCGGATCACCAAGAAGCAAATCCAG
The DNA here is from genome assembly GCA_012515365.1 of Clostridia bacterium. The sequence continues at coordinate 8,628 of JAAYYM010000172.1, read as the reverse complement.
TGCGAATCCTATTAAAATAGCTGTTAATCTATCTATCATCATATCGTCACCTTTAATCGCTCGATACTCTCTGCTCCTTAGTATTCTTCGCTCCGTAATACTCTTTGCCCATCGATACCCTTTTAGCAACCACCCTCAAAACCGAAAAATTCACCCAGTGACTATAGTTCAGGCATCAAATAAGCACATTTTTCCTCATCGTCTTCGACAAATCTAAATTTCATCTGATAAACAGCTTCGAGATTTTCTTTCGTCAAAACATCCTTCTTGTCACCATATGCATAGACGCTGCCCTCGTCAATCAAGATGAGCTTGGTACAATACTTCATGGCCAGATTAAGATCATGCAGGATCATGACAATGGTCTTGCCCTTATGACGATAAAGTTCATCGAAAATCTGCATCAATTCAATCTGATATCTGATGTCCAGATTAGAAATCGGCTCATCCAGCAAGATCCAAGGGGTATCTTGTGCAATCGTGCGGGCAATGATGACTCGCTGCAGCTCTCCCGCACTTAAATGCTTAAGCTTCTGTTCTCGTAGAGATTCACATTTTGTAAGTTCGAGTGCTTCATTGATCTGCTCATGATCACTATGCTGCAATGGAGAAAACCGCTTTCTATATGGTTCTCTTCCCATCGCTACGACATCCTGCACAATAAAGTCAATCTGATTCTGGCGATTTTGGGACATAAAAGATGCAAGTTTAGCAAGCTGGCTGCGATTTAATTCTGAAAGCAGACGGTCATTAATCCTGATCGTTCCCTGATCAGGCTGCTGTAATTTCATAATCTGACGAATCAATGAGGTCTTACCAGATCCATTCGGGCCAATAATCCCATAAAACTCCCCTTCTGGTAAATGCAAAGATACATCATGCAAAATTGGATCTATTCTGTTTTTCACTTTCCAAGTCAGATCGGTAATTGTTATCCCACTCAACGATAAATCCTCCTACGCACAAACCTAAGCTGAAAGCACGCGCTTTCTGATAATCAGGAAAATAAAATACGGTGCTCCAATAACTGCAGTAATAATTCCGACGGGGATTTCTGTCGGTGCAGCAATGGTTCTGGCGACAGTGTCACAGAGGATCAAAAAAATCGCGCCTCCAAGAAAACTATAAGGCAGAATTCGTTTATAGTCAGCTCCACTGAGTATTCTGACACAATGTGGTATGATCAGCCCCACAAAACCAACAATCCCACTAACACTGACAGATGCAGCGACAAGAATGGAAGCTGCTGCGATCAGACGAAGTCTTACCTTGTCCGTATCGATCCCAAGACACTTCGCGTCGTCCTCTCCTAATGCCATGATGTTTTGCGCATTTGCATGGGCAAAAAGAACACTTCCACCTATAATAATGAAAATCAGAACAAATAAAATCTTTTCCCAGCTTGCAGAAGAGAAGCTTCCCATCGTCCAAAGATAAACTTCTGCAATCTGATTATGATGAAATGTCATGATCAGAGAAATAAATGCACTTAGCATCGTACTGATGGCCGTTCCCATCAACAACATATTGGTCATGGCAGATCCACCGCCAAAATAGGCCGAATAATATACAAGAAAAATCGTAAGGACAGCACCGATGAATGCAAAGATTCCAATTGTGCCAAGTCCAATAAAGTTTAACGAAATGCCACTTAAAATAGCCAATGTGGCTCCTAGCGCCGCACCTGAAGATACACCTAAGATATGCGGATCTGCCAGTGGATTACGAAAACAGCCCTGAAAGGAAGCTCCTACCAGGGCCAATGCTCCACCAACAAGACCTGACATCAGGATACGCGGCAGTCTCACCTGCCAGATGATGACGTCCTTACTGAGCTGTGCTCCTGATAAAGATGCGTCATGTCCTAACGTCTTGACATGCGAAATCAGTATTTGAATCACCTCAGAAACCGAAAGATCTGCTGAGCCGACTGTTGTCGCACATATGATGCTTATGACCAAAAGCAGTATCAATCCTGTCATGCCTGTAAAAGTGGATTTAAGTTTCATAGATTAAAAAGCCTCCGGATAGAAAATCTTTGCCAGTTCCTCTACTGCAGCCGCATTACGATAACCTTGCCTTTCGAAGAGATTTCGATCTACACCATAGACCTTTCCTTCTTGCACGGCACGCAGATTCTTGTATTGTTTGCTTTCCATAAATGCTGTCTTTTCTTCCTCTGGCAATACAATTATATCCGGATCCCCTTGGATGATTTCTTCAAATGTAATGTTCCAGCCTGATACATTTTTTGCGATATTATCACCACCGGCAAGTTCGATCAGACCATGGATAAAGGTATCTCCACCGGCTGTATAGTCTCCGCCTTCTCCATAACCAATCACATAGTAAACCTTTGGAGCATCCAAACCGGCGATCTTTTCACTCACCGTACTGATTTGCTTCTTCATTTCATCCACGCACTCTGTCGCCTGTGAAATACGATCAATTTTCTCACCCAAAGTCATGATCATGGTGTAAACACCCTCCACATTATTCTCGTCATAAAGACTTACAACATTCACACCCAAATCACTGAGTTTTTTTGCATTTTCTTCATCAAAATGCGTAGACGTCAGCACAAAATCCGGCTTAAGTTCCACTATTTTTTCAATATCGGGAGAATAAATCGTTCCTACAGATTCTACAGAACTTACTTCTTGTGGATAATCACAATAATCCGATCTGCCCACTAACATAGCGCCTGCATCCAGTCGATACATAAGTTCGGTCAGATTTGGTGCACAAGAAACAATGCGCGGCCCATCAGCCTCACTGTCAACATCACTAGTAACATCACTACCGGTTTCACTGTTAGTATCATTATTAAATTGTGCATTTGGAGAAGATTTTTGACATGCCACGAAGGCAAAAGAGAGAAGTAATGTCATCAACAATGCCATTACCCTTTTAAAACATTTTTTCACACTGACTCCATCTTTGGTATGCCTGCCTCAACAAGATCCAAACATTTTATTATGGCAGGTCTTCTGACTTATGGTAATGCCTTCTCAGGAATCACTTCCCAATGGCCAGGCTTACGCCTGCACAATCAACCAAATACAGCAGTAGAGGCTGTTGCGGATTCACACCGCATTCCCTTTTCATTCTGCATATGCAGAACACCACGAAATCAGTTTAGCATTTTTTAAATTGGTTTGCAATATAAAATGGTCTGCTCTATTTTATCAGCTGCAGCCTTTGCACCGCCACATTTATAAAAACTCTCGGCAATCTGTTCGGCAGCTTCTTTATATGCGAGATCCATCATGACTCGATTGACCGTTTTCATTATTCCTGAAACAGTCTGGTCTTCAAGAAATACACCCGCACCCAGCTCCTTAATTCGATTTGCCACACCCTTTTGTTCATTTGTCTGTGGGAATAAGATCATTGGCACCTTATAATACAATGCCTCATTTGCACTATTCATCCCACAATGTGAAATAAAAGCATCCGCCTGTTGCAACACTGCAATTTGGTCAACACTCTTTTCAATCCTGATATTTGCAGGTATCTCACCTAACTTAGAAATATCCGTCAGATTACCAACTGACATAATCACATCCAAGTCTGCATCTGCAAATGCCTGAATGCAGTTTTGATAAAAGCTGTCATTTAAATTAATCACTGTTCCAAGTGAAATATATAAAAGCTTTCTGCCCTTCTTTTCAACCACCTCATCTGCAGGACGTATCGATGGGCCAACAAATACATATTTATCTGAAAAGCTTTCAGAAAACGGCTGAAATTCCGGAGAAGTATAAACAATCGTGTCGGTCTGGTTATCATTGCTGATGATCGATAATGTATTTTTAACCGGGTATCCCTTTTCACGAAGCTTCTTAACGCTCTTATTTGCTTTGATCATTCCGCTGATCATACCTGGCAGATCACTAAACTTCTGATCCATAACCTATGCTGATTTCTTATTAAAAGCAAAGGTTGTAGTAGAAGAAACAAACGGAATTCCAAGCTTCATCGCCGTCAGTTTGCCCCAGTATGCCATAGAATCCCCTACGATGCAATCCGGTTTCCATACCTTCATATCTGCTAAAACAGCCTCATCAAGAGCTAATGTTGTATTGACCAGCACCTCCATGAAAAATGCAATGTCTTTGCCAATCCGTTGAGAATCCTCCGGTTTCAGATTCATCTGAATGTCATATTGATCACAAGAAATAAAGGTGGCACCTGCCGCTTCTATTTTTTCCTTCATCATGTTATAAGAATAATACCGTACCTCATGCCCACGAGAAATAAGCTCTCTAACAACACCCAACGTAGGATTTGTATGTCCATAAGCCGGTATACAAAAAAAAGCAATTTTCAGCATAATGCACCTCCTGATTTTCATGAAATCATCATATCACTTTTCCATTTAATTGTCGCGTTTTTCTTGATTTTAACCTTTTCTGAACCTTTTACAATCTTATTGTATAATCAAAATTGAATTAATAGAAAAAGAAAAGAAACCCTACTAATGTCAGCAAAAATGCAATGATACAGACAAGTGCACCAAAGAAAAGCTCTTGCTTCGAATGTCTCTTAAGTGCCAGTGATGACCAACAGATTAATGAGAAAATAACCAGACACGGTAAAATGGCGTTGACTCCTAAAAAATAGGATAAGAACACAAGCGGACCGGTAATGCTGCATGCATGTCCACTTGCTTTGATATGAAGCAGTTTATTACTGATCACCAAAAAAATCACAGAAAGAAAATAGGTAAAGAAAATGAAAAGCAATTCGCTATGGACTCCTGCAATCAGTCCATAAATCAGACTAAGTCCATAACCAATGACACTAAACAAAAATGCCAGCTTTCTTTGACCCTCACGTCCCATGTCTTTATAAGATTTGATATATTTTTGCAGCGGATATGCCAAAACAGGTACAATCGCCAGACCACAGACTGCTACTACTGCATCACTGATACGAGAAAACAATTCATTATTTTGAAACCACAGAATAATTAACATAGTAAGAACCATTACAGGTGGAACTGTAATGGTTCTAATTATTTTTGCCACTAATTGTTTGTTTTTCATCTCAGACATTCCCCTTTTTTCTACATAGTTTTCATTTCTACATTAAGCAGTTTAGATTACTATATCTCTTATGGGGATTATTGTCAAGTATTTTTGTTTCACACTATCACACAATATCATCAATTTTTTTGACTTGTTTGACTAATGATGCAACTAATCATTTGACATCATGCTACACAACATGCATGAGTTCTTCTATACGTTCCTGTACATACCTTCTGGCATCCTCTCTTGTAGTGCCAAGTGCCACAGCCAGCTCTCCGTACAAACTGTCCTCAGCCATCCTAAAATACTTTTCATCAGATGATGTGATTTTCTTTCCGTCTGCGATACGTGTCTGTTTACGCAGATAGATGGTCTTAATGATTTTGACAAGCTCAGTGCAATTACACTTTCGAATTGCATTTTTGTATTCATTTTCCACATTTTTCTCATCGGTGATCTGAATCGTCTCCACATCCTTCATATCATCGATCAGCTGAAGTGCTTCATCCTTAGAAATGACAGGACGCATCACTTCATTCTTATTATCTGCCGGAGTAAATATCGTACTTCCAGCAGAATAGTATGGTGAAAGTGTATAATAGATGCGATCATTGGTAATACCCATGGAATCAATTGGACCAATCTTCTCTACTTTGCACACGCCACTTCTTCCATAAATTATATAATCTCCTATCTCAAACATCACACAATCTCCTCTTATTACAACCTTGCTACTTCTTCATTATAACAGATTTTTAGCATTTCTGTAAGCTATTTCACAGGTTTGATGGAAATTTGTTATATATGCCAAGATACGTCTTGTATAATTTTGTACATTTTTTCTGATATGATTACAAAAAACTATTTTACAATTCCAAATCCTAAAATCGTAAAGTTCTTTTCTGCATCTGTTTCTGCCATCTGAATGGTAACTTCATGTTCCTCACAGTTGTCTTTATGAAAGAGAAGAACAGCATTACAATGTGTCCATCCAACCTCTAGTGGATCATATTCTTTATAGAATTGACCATCGACCGTGAGTGTTACTTTTCCAAAAGAAACATCATCGGAATCCTTAAAAATTGCAAATAACGATTTGGCTTTTACTTTGATGGTAAACGCCTGCGCACTACTTTCCTTGGTATGCATCCAGTTATGCGGAAACTGAGGTGTCTGTGTCAGATCTAAATTACGGTCAACACACTGCAGTGCTTGATCTGTCTTAGTAAATCCGCCTGGTTCAATTGATAAAATATTTTGTTCTAGTGTCATGTCCGTACTCCTATCCAATAAATGAACATCGGGATAGGAACATCCGATTGCCGGTATTTTTTTAATGAGAAGATCAGACGGTTCTTCCTTGTGATCGGCTTGATCAATCAAATACTTCAGACAGTCTGCCATCACCGTATGTCCCATATTTGACGGATGGAAAATATCATAATAATATTGACGCTTTGTAATAACATTTCCTTCCTCACGGCTCTTTTTAAACTGTGCTACCAAAGCGTCTGAAAGACTGACCATAGGGAAATCGTAATGGCGCCCGATCGGTTCCAGCCGATCCTGTAGATTACAGTCATCCGCAAACACACTAAACAACATAATGATACCCGGTTTTTGCGCTTCACTCAAAATTCTGATTAGCAGACTTTCATGGCAATCTCCAAGTGTTTCATCACCCTCATCATTAACCGCAAACTCCACGATCACCAGATCAGGCTTTACGCTTCCAAAGGAAATCACATCTCTCTCATATCGGATCAATCCTAATTCAGAGGAAGTACCACCGACGCCTGCCTTGACATAATGACACTTATCCGGATCTGTCGCGTACTGTTTCACAAACCACTGAAACATTTTATAAGCATAGCATTCAGTCTGGATCGGAACTGCACCTGCTCCTTGCGTAATGGAACCGCCAATAAACGCTATGGTCACATCTTCTCCTGCCCTTGCTTTCTCAATTACCTTTTTGATCCGGTATACATTTCCAAGCTGCACCATAGATTTGCTGATTACCTTTTGATAAGCGGCTCCTCCCCACTCCACCGGTGGGTCTACCATAAGCTCTGGAACGCTGTATCCATCATTTAGATATAGCTTTACGGTCACCTTTCCAAAGGTATTAGGTTTAAAGAAATCAAAATAACACTGTCCAGTCACCCCATCCTCATCTGATATCTGTGTATCACTGATATCAAGGATATACTCTGCCCCATCCGTCGGGCAGTCCATTTCAAATCTGGTTCCGGCACTACGATCATGCACACCATAATTCATCCATACAAAATGAATATGATCCACATCTCCTGTTTCGGTCACGGTCACACCGATGCTGTGCACCAGTTGTTTGAATGTATGCGCATCTGCAAGCATATTAAGGATGCTCTCATCCTCTACCCCACCTGTAACCTTGGCTTTATTGACCAATCTTCCGGAATCCAGATAGATTTCCGTACTATAGATCCCATTTCCACGACTAACACTCTGGATCATCTGATCCAGCATAATATAAATGCTGCTTCTCTTCTTTTTCGGATCCCTTGGTGCCTTCGGCGGTCTCTTGCCTGCTTGATTTGTTGTCTGACTTGTCTCCTGACTTGTTGTTTCCGATAAATTCATGTCTGCTTTCTTTAGTTCCATTTCTGCTTTCCCCCTGTTGTTATTTGTTGTTAGTCATTTGCAATAATGCCACTCACAAGCTACGTAAATATGGCATTGTATTTTCTCTCTTATACGAAGTTTTCCTCAGGCAATTTGATGGCTCAAAACTTTTTACATGTCATATCATTCATGTCGCAATTATAACATGTAATTCTATTTTATCCTCTCAAAAAGGAGCAAATACTTACATGCACCCACTTCATCTTTCACTTTTCTGTATGTAATTGGCATGTAATGCATGAAATTTCATTTTATATTCATAAAAGAAGTTCATTCCAAGCGAAATAGTTCAAGTAGTGTATTCTAAACGATGTATTTCAAGTGGCATATTCTAAACGAAATATTCCAGAAGATATATTCCATGTATAATATTTAATAAATAGCATCCATAAATAGCAAGTTATGAAAACTCATATTTGATTCTGATATTGTCATCTGCTGTTACATGAGCCTTTGCTCCACAAATAAGTGGCATCATCGGTGGTAAATGTCCCAGATCTGCATCCATGATGACCGGAACTCTGTACTTTCTAAGGACTCCCATAACCGCTTCATATTGATCAAGACCAAACATCGGCTCATTGTAGTGAAGCGGACGTCCAATCAAAAATCCCTTTACATGTGAAAACCATCCTGCCTGATCCATCTGCCAAAGTGTGCGCCGTAAGTCCATAACATTCAAATCGCACGCCTCTAAAAACCAAATAAACCCATCAGTCTGATAGTTGTCAATAAAGCTCTTCGTACAATCAAATCGAGTCCCAATCAGCTTTCCGAGACAGTCCATGCATCCACCGATCAAACGTCCCTCAAATGAAAGAACCTGCTCATCCGGATATTTGACTAATGTTTTCTTCTGCGTCAGATGATATGGTTCATATGGATGCTCTTCATCCTTATTTGATGTAATCTCCCACATCGGATA
>JAAYYM010000171.1 GCA_012515365.1 Clostridia bacterium | reverse complement strand
TGATGGGCTTCGGCATACCTGTCCGAAGCCCTTAATTGCGTCTAATCCTGCTCATCTAAACACTCTTCTTATGTTCAATCTTCGTTATTCAGCTCTCAAGGTGCTTTCTTTGTTTTTTCATAGCTTAGTAGACACTATCAACGCTTATATCTTCTACAAAACATATTTCAAGGCCTATCAATTTAAGGATAATAGATATTGTCGGATCCAAAATGCTTTAGAATTACTAATGGTTCATACTTTGAAAGGTTCTTAATTAATACGCCTTGACTTGCACGTTCCTTGGATACAAAAAATTCATCTGCCGTTATTTGGCCAAGACGAATAAGAATAGGTGTCTCGCAATCGTAATCACCAAATCTGCCGTGACCTTGGACTAATACGCATCCATAAGATGCTTTATCCTTTATAGTCACTTCTTTCTCTGGCATAACTACTAGCTGTTTTGCAGAAATATATTGATTACCATACATGATCCAATATTCTTCATACTCCGGAGTTGATTCAATTAAAATTTTCGGTCTGAAATTATTCTTTCTATATTGAGGATCAACATTTCTTTCCCAGTCTAATAAACTCATAATATAATCTAAATCATACTTCTTTTCACTAGGGCAATCATTTATTAACAGTTCATAACCATTCCGCTCTCCATCAGTAACATTTTCAAAAACAGCTGATGCATCGCTAATCAACTGTGGTTCATATGTAAGACAAGACCCTGGTGCATGAAGCACCCCAGGAGGAGTATACCATCCAGTTTCCATCTCTATTCTATATGCCCTTGAAAGTTCAGTTAAACGATTATCTCCTTTGAGGAACAACTCCATGCGGTTCCTTACTTCTTCCTTTGAAACATCCGGAGAAAACCCAAAAAATGAAAACGGAAAAGTACCTAGATAACTGTTATACTGAATCGGATAAAAATAACCTTCCGCTTTTCCACCTTTGCCCACCCTACTAGCTGCGTTAAAATCTAAATGTAAATGGTGAAATAAAGGGCCCCCAAAATCAAAGAACTTCGAAAGCACGGGAAGTGTACCATATCGATCCCAGAGTTCTTCACCGATTAAATCTTTATTCAAAATTGCAACTGCATCCTTTAACAAAAACTTGTTGTTAGGATTTTTTCCATCTAATGATATATAACTTAACCCCTCATCTTTAGGTGTCGAAGGATCAACACCACCACGTATGACACTGGATAAAAAACGCACTTCTATCGCGCCGCGTTCAGGCATACATGCATAATAGTCATCAGGATGAAGACGAAGACGCTTTCCAGGTCTTGAATTTTTACGATGAACAAAAGCAGGAATTAGTTGGAAAATCCCATTCTTTTGTTCGAATAATTCTACGAGCCTCTGCTCCGATCTATTCATGTTTATCTCCCTAAAACGATAAAGCTTTAATTCATTTATTTATTATCTGTTTTCTAGTTTATTAGCAGCTGCTTCCATATGTAAAAACATTGCTTGCCCTTCTACTGCAATACCTTGTTGCTTAAATGTTGGTGCATTATGCAGCACTTATGGATGTAACAGAAGTTTGATACCTTCTTGTTTTTCTGCAATATCAAACGCCTGCTCCCATTCCTCCAATTTAAAATGGTGGCTGACCAATGCTGAAACATTAAGTTTGCCTTCTTGGATCAATTTTAGTGCAATCTCCCATGACTTCCAATTGTGTCCGAATGTACCGATCATGCTTATTTCTTTCTGCGTAAGCAGAGCGTATTCAATTTCCATCATCTGTTTTGTTAATCCAACCTGAACAAACTTCCCCATTTTTTTCAATGCGCTCATACCACATCTGATAGCTGGAGTGGCACCGGTGCAATCATATACCACGTCTGCACCCATATTGTTAGTCAGCTTGTTTATTTCCTCCACTAAATCTGTTTTTGTTATATCAATAGTATGATCAATCCCGAGACTCTTCCCAATTTTAAGTCTTTCTAGGTCTTTATCTGTTCCGGAAAGGATAGTGGTGCATCCGAAACCCTTTGCAACCTGGGCAACTAGTAAACCGATAGGTCCTGGACCCATAACAACTACTAAGTCTGTCGGATAAAGCTTGACCGTGTCATATACCGCATGTACAGCAACAGCTGCAGGTTCACAAACTGCTCCGTCATCCAAACTGACTGATTCGGATAGTTTATGTACAATGCCTTCACGGACAACACAGTACGATGCCATTGCGCCATCAGTGCCATAACCGATGGACAGCCTTTCAGGGCACATCAACTGATTGGATGTATTACAATAATAACAATTCCCACAGATCTTCTGCGCAGTTTCGGAAACAACTCTGTCCCCAACTCTCACCTTAGTGACTTCAGAGCCCACTTCCTCTACGATTCCACTAAATTCATGTCCTAAAACCACGGGAGGGTTACTCCATGTATCACCATGAAGGATCTTCACGTCGGTTCCACAGATTCCAACTGCCGCTACACGAATTTTCACTTCACCTGCTCCAACCTTTGGTTCTGGAACTTCTATGAGTGCGACGTTACCTTCGCCTTCTTTTATTTTAACTAGCGCTTTCATATAATTTATCCTCCTACAATCGGAACGATGACACAAATCGAGTCACCATCGGTGATTCTCTCCTCTACAGATACCAGCCTGCCATTTAGCGTGTAAACCGCTTTAAGTTTTTGTCCGTCAAAATACCCTCTCTCCGCAGACTGCTCAACGAAAGCATGGTTA
>JAAYYM010000170.1 GCA_012515365.1 Clostridia bacterium | reverse complement strand
TGTTCCAAGTTTAAAATTTCTGTGTTTAAATTTTGTAAATGTTCTCTTGTCTCATCCAAGAAAATCTCCAGATATTGGCTTACATCCATCTCATTTTACCCCCACATTCATGATAATTTCCTGTGCAATATCAGGAAGTCCTACTATCTGGTCAGACAATCCTGCTCTTACGATAGCTCTCGGCATTCCGTATACCGCACAAGTATCTTCCTGTTGTGCCAGAACGTGAACTTTTTTCTTCGCGTTCAGATTTGTAATTCCTACCGTACCATCCTGTCCCATACCTGTCATAACAACACATACAACTTCAGAATACGGGCTGTCGCATAAGCTTTCGTACATATAATTTGCACAAGGCTTTACGCCCTCTCTGGTCGGTTCATCCGTATAATGAATCTTACACTGTCCTCTTTCTGTAACAACATTCAGGTGTGCACCACCTCTTGCCACATATACGTGACCATTTTCGAGTACATCCCCTTCTTCTGCTTCCTTTACTGCCACTTCGCTAAGCGAATCCAGTCTCTCTGCTAAAGACTTTGTAAAGCCTGCAGGCATATGCTGTACCAAAACCACCGGTGCATTCAGTTCTTTCGGCAATCTCGGTATCACCGACTGTAATGCTCTTGGACCACCTGTCGAGCTTGCAATAGCAACTATTTTATTACCGGAAACAGAAGTGGCATGTTTTCTTACAATTTCAACGAATTTTTTCGTTTCTTTGATATTCTTAATGCCATATGTATTTTCTGTTTCAATCTGTTTGCTTTCTGCTACGACTGCCAGTGTTCTTAGGAAAACTTCTTTGAAATCATTTCCCTTACAGTCAAATGCATTGTCCGGTTTGTGAATAAAATCAAGTGCTCCAAGTTCCAGTGCATCAAGCGTTACCTTGGCACCTTCTCTGGTATCTGTGCTCGCCATCATGACTCTTGCTGATATTTTATGCTTCCTTAATTCTTTCAGAAGCTGAAGCCCGTTCATGATTGGCATATTCACATCCAAAACAACCGCATCATATTGATTTTTCATCAGAAGATTCAGTGCATCTTTTCCATTTACGGCTTTGTCCGCCACGTGGAATCTACTATCTTGATTAATTATATCACACAGCACCCTTCTCATGAGTGCAGAGTCATCTACTAACAAAATATTTTTTGCCATTTTTATCGTCCTGTCTCTTTATGTCTGTTTTTTCGTTCTTCTTCAAATATATAACGAATAATTTCTTCTCTTTCGTTTGCATTCATATTGACATACTGTACACGATGTTCGTATGTATTCTGACGTGCATCAACCTTTGAAGATTCTATTACTTTTCCTACCAGGTTATATTCTTTTGGTCCTTTTTGTGTGATCAAAATATAGTTACAGTAAATCAAAGAGCCTTCTTCGTATTGATGATTTGCAATAAACCTAAGACCACCACCACTAATATCCACAATCACACTTCTTTTAAGCGGAAGTCCCGGCACAAGATAAGCTTCTTTCTTTTCTACTGCAATTACTTCTTCCTGCTCCAATTGTCTGGAATTCATCTCCAGCGCACAACTGAACCGATAGAATTCCCTTCTTTGAAATTTTCGCAGATTACTTGTCAATTCCATTACAACAATATAAACATTATTGCTTTTGTAACGGT
>JAAYYM010000169.1 GCA_012515365.1 Clostridia bacterium | reverse complement strand
TATATCCTCTTCTTTCATAACATGTTATTCCTATCATATGATAAGAACAGTCATGATGATAAAATAATACACCTGAAGATTTAGATTTCTCTTCAGGTGTATTAATTTATCCAAAATATCCAAGTTCTTTCATTTTTTCATAAAGCTTTTCTCCGATCAGCCTGTAAAAAATCTCATTTCCATGTGATTCGTCAGACCGTAAACTCTGCGGTATTTCTCCATTTTCAATATCTGCAAGATCCCCCGTAGTCGGCTCTATTCCTTCATCCTTTAGTGCATCACCAAGTAAATAAGTTCTGACATCCAGATAATGTTCTTTGTACTCATCAGCCAATACCTGATTCACTTCCTCGATTTCCGGGATCCAGCCTTTATAAGTATAAGAAATCACCACATACCGATCTGTGCCGACATAGTCTATCATTTCTCTCTGCTGCGCAATGATATCCTTCATTTGTGCTACACCAGGTTTATCATTTGTTCCAAGAAAAATAACAAGAACATCATCTTTTTTCTTATCACGCATCGCAAAAGTTTCGAGCAGTGTAAGCTCAGTGAGCGATACTTCTTCCCCCACTTCACTTCTCGTAAAATAACGGGTACCATCCTCTTTATCCATCGTCAGAGTACCTTCGACATCTCCTATAACACAAGGATTAATGCCTGCATCTCCAAAGACAAGTAATTCATCATAATCACCATTTTCATTCTCAATACGAACCGGAACAGGCGTCAGGTCTGCTGGGATTGTAAACGGCTGCACATATTCTTCCATTGCGCCCTGTCTGCCCGCAATACACGCAGTTTTTTCAGCATAGACTCCATAGTTGTGTACTTCACATCCGGATAATTGAGCAAGCACATCCGGATAAGTCACACCGTTTCCCCCTGTACCTTCACTCAAACTGTCTCCCCAGACTACAATTCTAGGAAACAAGGTCTGCTTCCATTCTCCGTCATGTGAGCCCGCTTCCTGGTGATTGATTTCCCCATGCATAGAAATCGATAATTCCGGCATCTCACTATCTGGCTTGTTTTTTTGACAGCCTGTCATACCTAACAGTAGGATAACTGAACATAATAAAAAAAATCTTTTTTTCAATTTACGTACCCCTTACAATTAATTCTACAAATATAAACTTTACTATGAAAGAAGGAACTGATTCACAATTTCTTTCAATTGTTTCACACATTCAAGACTTTCTGCAACCAAATCATAAGACTGGCTTGTCTTTCCAACCATATCTGTCGTTTTTCCTGCAATCTCAGTAACGCCCACTGTTGATTCCCCAACAGTAGAATTAATTCCCGATAATGCATCTGCAATTGTAGTGATGGATGCAGTCAGACTTCCAATCGATTCATGAATATCATTCATACTGTTTTTGAATACATTTGCATCCTGATTATATTGATCACTAACCTGTAAGAATTCATTATAATCATTCAATACTGTCTGCTCTAAAAAGTTGGTTGTTTCTTCCAGACATTCTGACATATTTCCTACTGCACCATTGACCTCACCTACAATGGAATTGATATCTGAAACTGCCCTTGAAGTCTGTTCAGCAAGATTTCCGATTTCTGTAGCAACAACTGCAAATCCTCGTCCGGCTTCTCCTGCCCTTGCTGCTTCAATACTGGCATTCAATGCTAATAAACTAGTCTGTGAAGAAACTGCCATAATTGCCTCTGTCAACTCATTAATCTTATCAACTGCTTTTGAACCTTCAATCGCGTGGTCTGCTTTCGTCTTGACGGATTCATAAATTTGTTTCGTTTTGCGACTTGCCTCCATTGTTGTTTCACGCAGTGCCTGTGCTCTGTTCATAACATCATTAGAAAGCTGCTCTCCATCGATTGACAATGTCTCTATATCATTTGCACCTGTTTTCATATAAGAAATATTTCCATAAATTGTTTCGGTCGTTGCAGCAGTTTCTTCCATGCCTGCTGCCAGTTCCTGTGTAGTTGCTGAATTATCTGTACACATACTATTTACAACATTCGTAACATCCTGAAGTTCATTCACGTTATCCGTGATTTTGGCACCTGCATTTTCGATATCTCTGACCATATCTCTAAGTCTGGCACGCATATCGCGTATCGCGCGTCCCATTACTCCGGTTTCATCTCCTCGGCTGCAGATCTTGTCACTTTCTGGATTCTTCCTGAAATTAAAATCGGCAGTGTCATTAATAATTCTAGTCAGCATTTCCAACGGCTTCACCATAACACCTGAAAGAAGGAATGAGCATACGCCCAAAAGCAGCATGACAAATATACTGATAATAATTCCTCTGTTTTCTATTTGATTGATCGGAGACATAATATCTGCTTCATCAGCTGTTACCACGAGAATTTCATTGTTTTTAGTAAGAGCATATCCTGCATATTTGATGGTACCTTTATACAAATACTCTGTTACTGCATCATTGGGTATGTTCCCCTGTGAAATATCTTTGACAAGACGTGTAACCACTTCATTTTCTACCGGACTTCCGATTTTGTCGGCATTCGGGTGGTACAACATAGTTCCATCAGCACTCACCAGATAAGCATAAGAAGAATCAATTCCATTTACTTTTACCTGCGATAGGAACTCTGTATAAAGAGCATCCAGATCCGCAGTATTATCTGACTCAGCATCAATAATAGTACGATAAGAAGATGCTATCGTTAACATATACTCTTGTGTTGTTTCCTGCAATGTAGTTTTGCATTTCGGAATGATCAGCAAAAAACATAGAACAACTGATATAATACATGTCCCGATAACAGTTATCATAATTCTAGTCTTCATTGATTGAAGTGATGAAACTTTATCCTTCTTCTTTTCGCCATATTCACTCATATTGATTCTCCTTTGTTTTGTATAATCTGTTAATTATTTTAATATGATTATGCATTGCAGTCAATAATTTGCACAAACAAATCATTCGTTTTTATTAATGTTCTGTTTTCAAAAACATGGCACTATATTTCTTGAGAAATGAACCACCTCCAAAATCATACGGTTCATCTGTAAGCAAATCCACTGCACATCCACAGCCTGCATCAAAATGCGCCGTATAATCCTGATCAGATGCATTGATTGCAATCAAGATACGCTCATCCTCATAGCAGCGCTCAAATATACATTGTTGATTTGTCAGTACCACTGAACGAAAACTTCCATAGTTAAGTGCTTTGGAATTCCTTTTGACTTCTGCCAGTTTCTCGATCCAGTTCGTCAGATCATTCTCGATCGGCTCTGCAAAACATGCCCGCAACGCAGGATCTCCTTCACTTTTATTTGCCTTTGCTCCCCATTCACTTCCATAGTACACACATGGAATACCAGGCATTCCGAATTGCAATGCATAAATCAAAGGTAAATGGTCTGCCTGATTCAGATTGCTTGCAATACGGCTGACGTCATGATTGTCAACAAATGACAGCAAATGTTTTCCTTTATATAAAGTCCATTGTTCCGGTCCAAACTGACGAAGCAGCGAATGTACAATTTCAAACATATTCATACTGTTAAAGCTTGAAAACAATCCTTTATAGCATTCATAATTTGTTGCCGAATGAAGCATTTCATCATTGACAAACTGATTATAGTCTCCATGCAAAAGCTCACCTATCAGGAAGAAATCTTGTTTCTTCTGATCACAATGCCCTCTAAGACGTTTTACAAAATCACGATCCAGACAGTACGCAACATCCAGTCTTAATCCATCAATGTCAAATTCATCAATCCAAAAGCTGACTGCTAGTAATATATGTTCAATTACAGCCTCATTTCTTAAATTTAATTTAACCAGATCAAAGTTCCCTTCCCAGCCTTCATACCACAACCCGTCATTATAGTTTGAGTTGCCATCAAAATGAATATAGAACCAATCCTTAAAAGGAGAGTTTTCGCGATTTTTAAGTACATCCTGAAAGGCCCAAAAACCTCGTCCGACATGATTGAACACTCCATCCAGCACTACTTTGATTCCCGCTTCATGAAGCGCATGGCACACTTCCTTAAACTGCTCATTTGTCCCTAGACGAACATCTATTTTCATATAATCTCTCGTATTATAACCATGTGTATCTGATTCAAATACCGGTGAAAAATAAATGGCATTTGCATTCAATTTTTTAATATGAGGAATCCACTCTGATACCTTAGCTATGCGATTTACACAATTCCCATCATTCTCAAATGGTGCTCCGCAAAATCCCAACGGATATATTTGATAAAATACACTTTCATAAGCCCACATAAAACTCCTCCTTTATTTTGACTGCCTTAAACATCATTATAGCATATCTTGTAATTGGTAACAATTTCGACTATGATTATGAGTATAAACAAAAATGTGATTCAAATGTAAAGGAGACAATATGATAAAAATTGGTTCTCATGTCAGCATGAGTGGAAAAGATATGTTTTTAGGATCAGTAAAAGAGGCCGTCAGTTACGGAGCCAATACATTTATGGTATATACAGGAGCTCCGCAAAACACACGAAGAAAGAAGCTTGAAGAGTTAAACATTCCGGCTGCTAAAGCCTATATGTCCGAGCATGGTATTTCTGAATTCGTCGTTCACGCACCCTATATCATTAACCTTGGAAACTCTGTAAATCCCGATACGTTCCGACTTGCTGTCGATTTTCTTTCCATCGAAATGGAACGCACTGTAGCGATGGGCTCTCAAACTTTGATTCTGCATCCGGGATCACATGTAAATGCCGGAACAGATATTGGTATTGCAAAAGTAATTGAGGGATTAAATGAAGTATTGTCAGCCGATACCGATTGCTATATTGCACTCGAAACAATGTCCGGAAAAGGCTCTGAGCTTGGATGTACCTTTGAACAGCTTGCTCGTATATACGATGGGGTTGTTCATAATGAAAAGCTAAGAGTATGCTTTGATACCTGCCATGTCAACGATGCAGGATATGATATTGTCCATAACTTAAAGGGAGTTTTAGATGAATTTGATCATTATCTGAATCTGGATCAGATCGCTGTTTTCCATATCAATGACAGTAAAAACGAGCTGGGTCAGTCTAAAGATCGTCATGCGAACCTAAATGAAGGTACAATAGGCTTCAAAGCATTATGTGATATAATCTATCACCCGAGATTTTTATCCATTCCCAAAATATTGGAAACACCTTATAAAGAGAATCCCTCTGATCCGACAGTTAAGCTGCCACCATATAAAGAGGAAATTGCACAAATTTTAGCTGCCGCCAAGAACTATTCTCTGCCCTCATGAGCATTCCAGAATTGTTCCACACAAGATCCAATATTCTGAATGTTACATACTCTGTAATTCTTCCATTCTCTTGGATACATCTTTTGATATGCATAAGATAGAAAACGGTCATCCAACAGCACGACGACACCTATGTCCTCTGCTGTTCGGATTACTCGTCCCGCTGCCTGCAGCACCTTATTCATTCCGGGGTACCGATATGCATAATCAAATCCGGCAAGCCCTTCATCTGCATAACATTCCTTTAACAATTCCCGCTCATCACATACCATAGGAAGACCTGTTCCTACAATAACGGTTCCGATCAAACGATCCTGCTTTAAATCAATTCCTTCACTAAAAATACCACCCATAACGCAAAATCCAAGTAAACAATTCTCATTTTGCTCTGAATCAAAACGTGAAAGAAATTCCTCTCTTTCTGTCTCATTCATACTGGCTTTTTGCATAACAATATCTGCTTCCAGACATTCTGCATATTCTTCAAAATACTGCAAAACCTGATTTAAAAATGAATGTGACGGAAAGAAGATCAGATAATTCCCACACTTTTTCTGCACAACTTCATAAATATAACGAGCTATCTTTTGGTACTCAGACTCACTTCGTCTTGAATACTTACTGGTCACATCCTCGCATATAAACAGTCCTCTCTTATTTTCATCAAATATAGACTGTGCATATACCGCATAGTCCTTCTCATCACCGCTCAATAAATTTCTGTAATAATCAATCGGAAGCAGCGTTGCTGAAAATAAGGCTGTACTTCTTCCCTTACTCATACATTTTGACAGATTAGAAGAAGGATTTACACACAGCAGCTTGATCATAAAACTTCCATCCTCTTCATGACGGCAATATGCTACGTAATTACAACTGCCATTTTCCTCGACAATTATATTTTCATACATATTAGTAAAGTGACGGACCAGAAGATATAAGTCAAATGTCTCTTTATGAAGCTCTTTATTAGATATTTCTGCCTTGTCATCCTCTTCAAAATACTTTTCCATAACCGACATAAGCCGCAGCAGGGAGTTTAAAAACGCTGTCATACTAATCCCCACACCACTTCCTGTCACATCTAAGAGCTGCATGGTTTCCGCCTCACGTTTCAAGCCGAGCATCTGTTTATTCACTGACTCCAAAGCTTTTTCCATCTTCTTGTGATGGACCTTCATCTGTCTCTTCAGATCCATCACATCTTCTTTATAAAGCACAGCACTGTACATTTCCATTGCACGGTCTACCAGATTATGTGCCTCATCAATCAAAAACAAATAATTTCCTTGTATCCCTTCTCCAAAGAATCTTCTCAGATAGACATTCGGATCAAATACATAATTGTAATCGCAAATAATAGCATCTGAAAAAAGAGTCATGTCAAGACCAAATTCAAAGGGGCACACACAATGCTTTTTAGCATAGGCTTCAATATTTTCTCTTCCATAATCATCTTCATGAACCAAAAGATCGTAAATTGCTTCATTGATCCGATCATAATGCCCCAGTGCACGTTCACAGGCAACCGGATTACAGTCCGTTTCTTCCAGCGGACAGATTTTCTCCTTTGCTGTCAGCATCACCGTTTTGTAACGCAGTCCTTTTGATCGTAATAATGCAAAACACTCATATGCCACTGTCCTTGTGATTGTTTTTGCAGTCAGATAAAATATTTTATCGCTCAAATCCTCACCAACTGCCTTAACTGCAGGAAATATTGTGGAGATCGTCTTCCCGACTCCAGTCGGTGCTTCTATAAATATCTTCTTCTTATGATAAATGGTACGATATACTTGAGAAACCAGTTCCTTTTGTCCGTCGCGATAAGGGAAAGGGAATTCCAACTGTTGAACAGACCCTTTTCGTATTTTCTTCCATTCAAACTCGAATTCTGCCCATCTTGAATAGTTTTGTATAATTTCTCCAAACCATGTTTGCAATTCTTCAAATGTATAGTCATTATGAAAATATTTAATTTCTTCCGTTTCTACATTACAATACGTCATTCTGACACGAATTTCGTCTAGTTTCTTCTCTGCGGCTAAAAAATATGCATAACATTTAGCCTGTGCCAAATGTATCTCAGATGGTTCCTTGATAAAAATCAGATCCTTGTATACACTCTTTATTTCATCAATTGTTACATCATAGGGGCTTAAATCCGTGCATTCTGGTCCTGGCAGCATTTCTTCGTGATTCAGCTTTGGCTCAATGATCACTCCATCTGCACGTCCTTCGATTACAATGTCAAACTCCGTCTGATCTGTTCTAACAGGAATAATGTGACGCAAAAAGTATTCTGCATGGTAGTTTGCCCCCATCCGTCTTTGGATCATACGGTGTATCCTGCCACCTTCCAGTAAAGCATTATAGTCTGCGCTGGCTTTATGTCTGTTATCAATATTTCCTGATCTTAAAATGAATTCTACAAGTGTCCTTACAGAAATCCGTACACTATTGTTGCCATCGTCCATACCAGTTTCCTTCTATATCCCTATCCTTAATATCTGTTTTGTCACAGCTGATTATCATAGTATTCTTATTCTATCATACACTGATACAAAAAAATACCGCGGAATCGCATTCACATACGTCCGCGGCATTATCAGAATTAACTAACTGCAAACCTGATATTTATGAATGAATTGTTCAAATGAAGCGTCTTCACCTGCATACTGTACAGTAAGAGTCTGACTAAAATCTAACCCCAATACACCAAGGATTGATTTGGCATCTATAATTACGCGATTATAAAATACGTCAATGTCAAAATCACATCTTGAAGCTGTTTTTACAAACTCTCTTGCATCTTCAAAAGACATTCTGATTCTACGTTCTTTCAATTAAAAACACCCCTTTCTTTTCCGTAAATGGTAGTTTTGAAAAAGTTTTCCTTTGTGCTTCTCGATATTATATCCTATTTTTGTATTTTGTCAATCATTTATTCCATTATATGTCAGATATTTTTTAATGTTGAATACTGTCGAAAAACACTATATCTTTGTATAATTTATCTTAATCTCTCTACATCTGGTGAAAACTTTATGCAAAAACACTAATAACACATGCCCAACATGACGTTTGTCATGCACATACTTGTGAATTTCAATCAAATTCCAGCATATATTTTTGAAATTTTATCGGGCACATTTGTTGCTGTAAACGATAATTGGTACGTGCTTCAATCGCGATCGTCTTACAAAACATTCGAAATAAGTCCTCATAATATGCTTCCTGTTCTGTAAATTGATGAATCATATCCTGATTAACCTCTTCATTTTGAACGACTACCCATGCCTTTCTTTGTTCATGTACAACAAACATTTTTCTTTTCTCATCATAGATCATAAAATTTTCCAGCGGATAGCGATCTGCGAAATGCGGTGCTATCATTTGCAGAACATTATTATCAGGTCCTATTTTTGCAAATAGAACACCATTCTTAAGTTCTTTAAAACGAAGAAACTGTTTTTCACGACACGCTTCATTATTTACCCTTCTGATCAGCTTAAATACATTGGCAACATATGGATTTGTCAAATGATCCATGATCTGTTCGCCATGCTTTAATTTTAATCCGGCCACCATCAGTTTATATACAGAATTGCCCTTATCATACTCAGGATTTCTGACACACTCCTGCATCAGATCTTCTGCTTCTGCTGAAAGTGCCATATATATTCCTTCATAAACTTCTTGTCCCATCCTTTCAAGAATTGTACGGATCACACGCTGCGCGTGATCAGCATTTGGTTCTACTTCTACATATTCTGAAAAAAGTTCATAGTTTTTTTCATACTCCTGCAGATTCCATTGTGTCTTATTCTCATCCTCTATTCTATGATAGAAGGGGACTTTTGTTTCTATACGACAATGCATATGTCCGATTTCTCTTGCCTGATTCCATGCATCAAAGATTCCGCTGAAAATTCCTTCCATTGTATTTTCGCATAAAAATATCTTGTGATTCATTCTATCATCTCCTCAAATCACGTTTTTTATCCTTAACGCGTGCTCTTGATATTCAATCTGACCAGGTACGCCAAAGCGGACATCATCAAACAGGCTCATTTGCGAATATGTCATACCGTCTGTAGTTACTCCGACCGGCAGACGCTCTCCCACAGCTAAGAGATTTCTCGCAATATAATCTTCCTGCCACTTGGTACGATACATCATACGTCCGTTACAGGTAATAAAATAAACTGCACGTTTCAATACGACTCCCATTTTCTTTAACTCATCAAAACCAACACATCCTAGTCTTCTGGCTTTAATAATCCGTTCTGCAGATTTTGTCCCAATCCCTGGGACTCTTAACAGCTCCATTTTACTTGCCTTGTTGACCTCAATTGGATAATAATCCAGATTTCTCAATGCCCAGTCACATTTAGGGTCAAACATCACATTAAAATTTGGTTTTTCTTCACTTAGCAATTCTTCCGCTCTAAACCCATAAAATCTTAGAAGCCAGTCAGCCTGATAAAGTCTGTGTTCACGTAATAATGGTGGTCCCTCAAGCGTTGCCGGAAGTGTCTTTTCCTGATTCACATTAACAAATGCTGAATAAAATACTCGTTTCAAGTCAAACTTCCGATATAGATTTTCTGCTACGCTGACAATCTGATAATCACTCTCCGGAGTTGCACCAATGATCATTTGTGTACTCTGGCCAGCCGGTACAAACTGAGGCGCATTTCGATAGAGTGTCAATTCGTTTTTATTTGCTTTGATACCATTTTGAATCTGGCGCATCGGCATCAAAATATTTTTTCGATTTTTATTTGGTGCAATTTTCTTTAGCCCATCTGCTGTCGGTAATTCAAGATTAACGCTCATTCGATCGACGATCAGACCTAACTTCTCAATGATTCGCTCATCCGCTCCGGGAATTGCCTTAACATGAATATATCCCTGAAATCTGTAAACTGTACGTAGTTTATAAATAGCCTGGTAAATCAATTCCATTGTATACGTTGGATTTTTCAAAATACCAGAGCTTAAGAATAATCCTTCGATATAATTTCTGCGATAGAACTGTATGGTCAGTTCACATATTTCATCTGGTGTAAACGATGCTCTTTGCACATCATTTGTCGCTCTGTTGACACAATATTTGCAATTATAAATACATTCATTGGTAAATAGGATTTTCAACAATGAAATACAACGCCCATCCGCCGCAAAGCTATGACACAAACCGGCTGAAATTGCATTACCGATCCCCGTTCCGTCCCCATTTCTCTGGGTACCGCTGCTGGTACAGGCTACATCATACTTAGCTGCATCTGTCAATATCTTAAGCTTATCCATTACACTCATGTTTTCCTGAATCGCATATTCCATATTTCCACCTCACCAAACCTTTGTTCGCAAACATTTGTTCTGTAAATCATACCACACATCCGTTCGATTGTAAAGTGTGATATAATTCATGTAAAATAATCATTTCGCAATCACCTATTACACTAAGAATAAAAAGGAGAACTAGTCTGATGAAAGAAAAACTATACACCATTCCTCTCATGGATGCATTTCATGCTGAGGATGAATGTCCCTTCTGCTTTATTGAACGTTCACTTGAGCAGAACGCCCTTGATTTTATTCTGGGAACAGCTTATATGGAAAGTGACATTCGTGAAAAAACAGATCAGCTCGGATTTTGCAGACATCATCTGTCCATGATGTTTGATTACGGAAATTCGCTCGGCAATGCACTGATGTTAAAGACACACTGTATAAAGATAAATGAAGAATTAGCAAATGAATTTAAGAATTTTAAACCAGCACCAAAAGCTTCTCTGACAGACAGATTACGCAAAAAGGTTCCATCCGATGAGTCTCAGAAAAATTCTCTTTCCCGCTTTCTTTCAGAAAAAGAAAAGTCCTGCTACCTTTGTGACTATAACAAAGAGACTTATCAACGATATATGGATACATTTTTTTATCTATATCAGACTAGTCCTGAATTCATAGAAATGATTCGTCAAAGTAAAGGATTCTGCCTGCATCACTTA
>JAAYYM010000168.1 GCA_012515365.1 Clostridia bacterium | reverse complement strand
TCGAAGCAAATCCGCATATCAAAATCTCCATCAATTGTCAATCTACTTATCAAACGTTAAAGCTGTTAGAAGAAAATAAGATTGATATTGGTTTCATCGGTCAGCCAAAGAATGCAAGAGAACATATGAAGAATCACGATTTTATTACCATAGGGGAAATCGAAGATATCTTTGTCACAACAAAAAGTTATCTGGATAACTTAAAAATTCGCATTGAGGATCATTCACATGCTTCTATTCTGCAAAATGCGACAATGATGCTGCTTGATAAACCAAATATGACACGTCAATACATTGATGCTTATTTTTCAGAGCATCATTTTGAGCCCGGTCAGCTCATCGAAGTCACGACCATGGATCTGCTGATTGATTTTGCTAAGATTGGATTAGGCGTCGCATGTGTAATTAAGGATTTTGTAAAAAAAGAACTTGAATCTCATGAATTGATTCAAGTTCCGCTAAAAGTATCGATTCCAAAACGTAATATCGGATTTGTCCTTCCAAAAACAAATACCTCGTCTGATGCTACCAGACGTTTTGTTGATTTTGTTGTAAAACATAACATTCCTGATTAGGAGTGATTAATCAAAATTAACAACACCTTCTGATCCTCTTGCAAGTCCTGCAATACCTGTTCTTGCAAGTTCCAGGATCTGATAGCCACTTAGCAGATTAATAAATGCATCGATTTTGGCCTGATTTCCGGTCAGCTCAATAATCAGTGAATCAGCACCTACATCTACAATCTTCGCACGAAAGATATCAGAAACAGCAATGATACTTTGTCTTTGTTCAGCTGTTGCTTTCACCTTGATCATAATCAATTCACGGTATACAGAATCTTCTGGCTTGAGTTCTTTGATACTTCTGACATCAACAAGTTTTGAAACCTGTTTCTCAATCTGCTCTAAAATATTTTCATCACCTGAAGCAACAATTGTAATTCGGGTAAATCTTGGATCAGCAGTAACTCCTGCTGTTATACTTTCAATATTATAGCCTCTTCTGCTGAACAACCCTGATATTCTGCTTAATACACCTGACGTATTATCTACAATAATCTGAAACACTTTTTTATACATTTCTTTAGACCTCCTCATCTGATTCTGTTCTTTAAATAATTATGTCTCACTTTCACCACATTTAGGCAATGCCAGTGTTCCTGTTCTGGCTATTTCAACTATGCTGACAGAATTCAGCATTTGAATCAACAATGCTGTTCTCTCCGGAAGGTCACACATCTGGATCAGCATAAGGTTCTTTGACATATCAACAATCTGTGCATGCAGGATATCACAGATTTCCATAATCTCATGACGATTTCCTTTGTTATATTTAACCTTTACAAGCATTAACTCACGACTGATGCTTGCCGGTTCGTCAAACGTTTTAACCTTAATAACATCCAGCTTTTTATTAAGCTGTTTTTCAATCTGTTCGATTGTTCTTTGATCACCGGATGATACAATCGTAATGCAGGATACATTTGGATCATCAGTTTCCCCAACAGCAAGACTATCGATGTTAAAGCATCTTCTTGAAAAGAGTCCTGATACTTTGCAAAGAACGCCTGACCGGTTCTCCACTAATACTGAATAAATCTTTTTCATTGTCATTCACCTCTTATTTTACAAGATCCATCGGATCAATTACACATTCCATAAGAGCAATTCTGTCCGATTCAAGAAATTCCTTGATTGTAGCTAATGCATTACTCATATCTGTCAGTTTGTAGTACTCCATGTCGTATGCTTCCGATAACTTAGACAGATCTGGACTGCCGCTCAGATCGACAACTGAATAATGATCTTTGTATGTATAATGCTGATATTCTCTTACCATTCCAAGATATCCATTACAGAATACAATGATTTTGATCGGAATATGATGTTGACGGATCGTG
>JAAYYM010000167.1 GCA_012515365.1 Clostridia bacterium | reverse complement strand
TTTCTGTAATCTGACCAGCTTTTTCTAAAAGCTCATTGTTCATTTGTTTTCCTCTTTTCTGTGATTTATTGGTTATTTGTTCCTGTGCAGTCCGCTTGTGTGGACCTCCTTCCTTCTGAAAATAAAAAAGACAGGAGGAGTTCAGTCAAATAAAACCGGATTCATTCCTGTCTGCGTGCAGATGCTACTGCAATAAAAAAAGCCAGAAGGCATAAAGCAATCATGCTTTACACTTTCTGACTTCGTTCAATCATAAACAACGTGTGTATTCCCTACGGGACTTCACAAAACTAAATAACATATACAGTATAATACAATATATAGTTTGTGTCAATGGTTTACATACAACATATAGATTACTGGCTAAATGAATTGTTTATGCAGCACGAAATTCTGTGAATTTACTGTCTTTTACAATATCCCACTTGGTATAACGCCCATCTCGCCAGATTTTTCGTTCACAGAGGGGGCAATATACAGTTTCAGGTGAGGATAGTTCCGTAAAGACATGCTGGGAGCAGGTCGGACAGTAGTAAGCATGCAATGTCAGTGTATCTACTAGCACAGCTTGGCTGTTTGCTTTTTTCAGAGAATCTAAATCATCAAGATAAGCATATCGACTTGCTATGGCTTTTTCATAGCGGTTATAAAATCCGCCACAGCCGTAGCAAATAGAGTTATCATATTGCTTTTGGCGAAATTCTTCAATTTCCTGATTGACTCTATTCTCTTCAGAACGTAAGATTCTAGAAATGCGCTCCTTTAATTTATTAATCTTATTCATAGTATGTCGTCCTTTCTTAATATGGATTGGTAAACTCATGAATTCTTATATAATCATAATTCAGAAGCTCCATTAATTCTGCAATGTTAGCAGCTTCAAATTTTCCTTTCTCTCGAAACCATTGGAGCATATTGGCTTCACTATCAAAATAGAAATCAGTGTCCCCATCAGCGGCTTCGTATAGTTTATCCAAAGAACCATCATCCGGTCTGTCAGATAGAACTGCTTTGTGGTTTGTGGAAAGATAAAAGCCATTGTCATCTGTATTGTAATAGAGATTGCAGCCGGGTTCTTCAGCCATGAATACCATTTTCAGATTAAAACGGCTGGCAAGTATATCATAGGCTTCTTTCATGGGATTCCACGCACTATCAAAGTCCAGATGAATAAAGGAGTCTTCGATAGTATAGTGGATAAGGTCTCCTCTGACGTGGATGCCTTCTGTGGAAATATCAAGATGCTTGAAAAGTTTACTCATATTGCTTTCACAATATGGTCGTCCTTCAGGATAGCAGGATTCGATTGCCTCTTTCATTTCCTGTAATCCATCTGCAAAAAGTTCATCTTCAGCAAAAAAAACAACGGTATCCATACAAATATTAGACATATTAGACCGCCTCCTCTCTGCTTGCCATAGCATAGAATTCTGTGAGGTCTATTTCACCCCACAGATATTTTGCGCCAGGACAATGATATTCTGCTATATGTGTTTTGAAACAGTGGCATTCACCATTTGTGTGCATTGTAACGAGAGAGCATAATGTTTCAAGCTTTTTACAGCGGTCATCTGTCTCTGCGATACTAGAAGGGGTGAAGTTGTCTGATTGGAACCAAACAGAAGAACGGTCAATAGAAGACACAGAATACATAGAAATTGAGAATCAGAATATGGAGGATGTTATGACATACGAAAGACGTGAGACAATATTTGATCATAAAGATGTTAATTGGGGAGCAATGGTATCTGAACAGGCTGAACTATTTGAAAATATAAAACAATATAGGATTAATTTGCAGCTGGATATTGATACTCTGGACAGTCGGATTGAGGATTTGATGCTG
>JAAYYM010000166.1 GCA_012515365.1 Clostridia bacterium | reverse complement strand
CTGATCTGTATTTTGTCGGTTGTATCGCGTAAGCTCATTATGCGGAGTGTGCGCGACCACATTTTGCATATCGATCATCCAAATCAATATGTTTTTAAAGCAGAAGATTATGAGCACAGCTGTCATAAGTCCATCCATAGAGATGTAGTAGAAGAAGATCGAGAAAAGCTGCAAGAAAAACTTAAAATAGAAAATCTGGTGGAAGAGCTTGATAAAAGCGATCAGTATTTTATCAAGTTCAGAACCTATGATTCAGTTGGAAATGTTCATGTGAAACGATTAAATTATAAATATCTTGATGACACCAAAACTACGATACTGATTGTTCAGACAGATATTACGGCCATTGTCAATGAGCGTAACGAGCAAATGAAACAGACAGAGGCGGCACTTATCGTTGCTAAAAAAGCAAATCAGGCAAAATCGGAATTTCTCTCACGTATGAGTCATGATATGAGAACACCGATGAATGGAATTATTGGTCTTACCAAACTGACCAAAGGCATAAGCGGACTTCCTGAGGAGGCAGTTAATAATCTGTCAGCCATCGAAGAATCCGGAGATTTTTGCTGGAACTGATCAATGAAGTGCTGGATATGAATAAGATTGAGAACAGAACTGTTGTATTGAATCCGCAGATCGTTTATACAAAGGATCTGATTGACCATATTTTAACGGCCGTTTCTCCACTGATCAATGAAAAAGAGTTACAGTTTGAAACTAAGTATATAGATCTTAAGTTTACATATGTACGCCTGGATCGGATACGTTTTCAGCAAATTTTTGTGAATATTCTGTCGAATGCAGTGAAATTTACTAAACGTGGAGGAAAAATACGATTTGAGATCGAGCGTTTAAAGCTTGAGGATGGGATTTCTTATAATCGGTTTAGTATTGAAGATACCGGAATTGGAATCAGTGAAGAGTTTCTGCCACATATTTTTGAGCCATTTGCACAGGAAAAGAGTGAATTAACGACTGGACTTGTGGGAACGGGTCTTGGAATGGCGATCGTAAAGGAGCTGCTAGATCTGATGGGCGGCAGTATCAAAGTGGAAAGTACACAAGGAGTAGGCACGAGGGTAACGGTATATCTAAGCATTGAGCATGTAGAACCAGGAGCAGAAGAAGCAGTACAAATGCAGAATAAAGAACAAAAGGATCTGAGTGGCGAGAAGATTTTACTGGTGGAGGATCATCCGATCAATGCTATGATTACAAAGAAATTTCTTGAACAGAAGCAGATGGATGTTTGTCATGCAGTGAATGGAGAGGAAGCGGTCGATATGTTTAAGCTTTCCGGTATCCATGAATATGCTGCAATTCTAATGGATGTACGAATGCCGGTTATGAATGGTCTGGAAGCAACACGCATCATCCGTGCTCTTGAGCGCGAAGATGCGAAAACAGTGCCGATCATAGCAATGACAGCAAACGCATTTGAAGAAGATATCAGAAAAGGTCTTGATGCCGGAATGAACGAATACCTTTCAAAACCGGTGGATCCAAATGTCCTGTTCCATACGCTGGGCAGGTACGCTGCAAAAGATTGAGTTTTGTCATTTCGTCCATTTTTGTCAGTTTAAAAAATATCTGTTGACATATGCAAGGGGATGTGGTAGATTATTAGATGTTATGTGAAGATCATAACAAATAGCAAGTAGAGTATCCACTCTCACCCTGGTACAAATGCGTAGGCAGGTGTTCATAAATTGACAGACAGCAGTTGCTGTTGCAATGAACGATGATATCATTTGAAGAGAATGATTTTATGTGGATGGTCTATGGCTATCCACTTTTTTTGTGTAACATGAGAAACTTGAGAGTATTTCTATATGGAGGTGTAACGTTATTAGCGAATTAATGATTAATGAACAGATCAGAGACAAGGAAGTACGTCTGGTCGGGGGAGACGGAGAACAGCTAGGAGTTGTGTCTGCAAAGGAAGCACTACAGATGGCAGAGGAAGCAGGTCTGGATCTGGTAAAGATCGCACCGACAGCACAGCCGCCTGTATGTAAAATTGTAGATTACGGTAAGTACAGATATGAACTGGCAAGAAAAGAGAAAGATGCCAGAAAGAAGCAGAAGGTAATCGATGTTAAAGAGATCAGAATGTCACCCAATATTGACACAAATGATTTAAATACAAAGATCAGCGCAGCCAGAAAGTTCTTATCCAAAGGAGACAAAGTGAAGGTTACATTACGTTTCCGCGGCAGAGAGATGGCACATATGCATGCAAGCAAGCATTTACTGGATGAATTTGCAGAGGCACTTGCTGATATTGCGATTATCGAAAAACCTGCAAAGGTCGAAGGTCGTAACATGGCAATGTTTTTAACCGAAAAACGCAGTTAAGAACACATTGCGACAATGTTTAAATAGATTGATGTAAATCAGAGTAATCAGGAGGAGAAGTACAATGCCAAAAATTAAGACAAACAGATCGGTAGCAAAGCGTTTCAAAGTAACAGGTACAGGAAAGTTAAAAAGAAACAAAGCTTACAAACGCCATATCTTAACTAAGAAATCTGCTAAGACAAAGAGAAATTTAAGACAAGCAGCTATCACAGATGCAACAAATGTATCAAACATGAAGAAGCTTGTACCATATCTGTAAGAATACGAAAAGCGATAGGAGGAATTAAGAAATGGCAAGAATTAAAGGCGGAGTAAACGCTAAAAAGAAACATAATAGAGTATTAAAGTTAGCAAAAGGATACAGAGGAGCACGTTCTAACCAATACAGAGTTGCAAAACAGTCTGTTATGAGAGCGCTGACATCATCCTATGCAGGAAGAAAAGAAAGAAAGCGTCAGTTCAGACAGTTATGGATCGCACGTATCAATGCGGCAGCAAGAATGAACGGATTATCATACAGCAAAATGATCTACGGATTAAAGCTTGCTGAAGTTGATATCAATAGAAAAATGCTTGCTGAAATGGCTGTTAATGATGCTGAAGGATTTACAACACTTGCAGAGCTTGCAAAAAGTAAAATTGCATAATTAGAGTAAAATGATATTACTTATGTAGAAAAAGGATGAGGAAATGACCTCATCCTTTTTTTGTTCATTTCATGCTGGTCAAAGGGTGAGCGTTGAAGCATTGTGTATAAAGGATGATAGTTGAGGTGTTGCTGCTTTACAGAATGAAATTGTCTTGTTATAATGAATTATATTGGGTTGTAGTTCGAACAGAATGAACTGCATGGGGTGAAAACAAATTGGTAGAATGCACGTTTAGAGAGCTGATAGCCACAGAATCTTATCCTTTTGTCAAGCTGGAAAAGGCAAGATTACTTAGAGTTATCACAGCATTACTTGCTGTGATTTGTTTTACGTTAAGTTTTTTCGCTAGTCGAAGTCAGGCAGATCAGCTTAATTTGTTGATCTTTGCTTTTGTTTTTCTTCTGTTTCATATAATATTATGGATTTGGAAGGAACCTTTGGTCGTTTCTATACTGCTGTCAGTGTGTATATGGGGCAGCATTCTGATCAATCTAAGTTTTGGAACAAACAGCATGAATTATGCGTTTTTTTGTCTGTTTCTTTTACTTACAATGGAAGTTACACTATTTTCTGCAGGTGTTGTCTGGGGCTCTTTGATTAATGCGTTTTCCCTGATTACAGGATATCTGCTTATTTCTCAAATGACACAATATGATAGTGAAATTCTGCTTTTTAGTTATGTGATTTACAGCAGCTTTTTTGTTTTTATATGGATTATTCTTATGCTGGTGCAGTTTGAGCTTACACGCTACCAGATTTCCCAGGAACAGTACCGCGTCAAAAGTGAAGAAGCCCTGATCGAAGAAAAGAAAAAGGTCGAGGAGCTCACAACGCAATCTATCATAGCAATTGCCAATACAGTAGATGCAAAGGATACGTTTTCAAAGAAACACTCTGTCCGCGTTGCTGAGTATTCTGTCAGAATCGCACAAAGGCTTGGGTGGAGTGAAAAAGAACTAAAAAATCTGTATCAGATTGCCCTGTTACATGATATCGGGAAAATTAGAATACCGGAGAAAATATTAAATAAGAAAGAAGAGTTAACCGAAGAAGAACAGCGGGTCATGAGAAATCATGTACTGACGGGTGCTGATATTCTAAAGGATATGACATTGATGACGCATGCGAAGGAGGCAGCGGAATATCATCATGAATGGTATGATGGAACCGGCTACTATGAGGGGCTTAAGGGAAAAGAAATCCCGATTGAGGCGCGTATTATCTGTGTCGCTGACGCATATGATGCTATTACATCCAATCGTGCCTATCGTAGAAGAGGAAATGCAGTAAATGCTATTGAACAGCTGCTGGCAGGTCGTGGAACCCAGTTTGATCCACAGCTTGTCGATGTTATGATAGAGATGATAGAAGAGGGTACGGAGGAAGAAGAGAACAGTATTACAGCTTTGCTACATAAGAATTCTGAGAGGGAAGATCTGCTCAGACGTGTCATTACGGAGTTTACTTCTCTTGCCAAATCACTTGCAAGCAAGGATCCACTGACAGGACTTGAAAATCGTGAGGATGCTAAGGTTCAAGTCGATGAGTATCTAATGGATCAAAGAAATAAAGGAACCTTTTTCATCATTGATTTGGATAATTTCAAGCTGGTCAATGATTGCTTTGGGCATGCGGTGGGAGATTCGACGTTGATTGATTTCACACGTACCCTGAAAAAAGCAGTACGGGAACAGGATCTTGTCTGTCGCCTGGGTGGAGATGAGTTTATCGTATTTTTTGAGGGTGTGACGGACCGCAGAGCCTTGTCTGAAACAGCACAGCGCATTGTTGATATGACGCACAGGATTGTGACACATAAGGGGAAGAATGTAGAAATCTCTGCTTCAATCGGCATCGCAGTTTCACCTGAGAACGGCAGAAGCTTTGACGCACTTTACAAAAATGCTGACATTGGTCTCTATAAGATCAAGAAGAATGGAAAGAATAATTATGCATTTTGCACCGATTTGGACTAGGACTAATTTGGAAATATATCAGTCCGGACTAGTACCGTGTGACTAAAGAAGGGAAGTTACAATGATTATTGCAGCTGCAAATATCAATGATATAGAGATCGATCTTACACATATCTCAAACGAACGACTCGAACGAGTTGATAAACTTCATTTCGAAGAAGACAGAAAACGTTCTTTGTGTGCAGAATTTCTCCTGAATCATATTCTTCATATGATGGATGAATCTATTAGATTTCCGCTTAATCTGGGTATTCTTAAGGATGGAAAACCATATCTGCCTGACTATCCGCAATATCATTTTAATCTTTCGCACTCCGGGGCATATGCGGTGTGTGCTGTTGATCTGTTGCCTGTTGGCGTAGATATCGAAGTGATCAGACCAATTTCCGATCAGATTGCAAGACGTTTTTTTACGAGGAAGGAGTATCTGGATATTCATAAGTGCTCAGAAAGTGAGGAAGGTCGTCTGGATCTTTTTTATCAATACTGGGTATTGAAAGAGAGCTTTATGAAGACACTTGGACTTGGCATGCAGCTGCCAATGGATTCTTTTGAAATACTGATGCAGGAGGATATGATCAGTTATTGCCAGAGCATCACAAATGGTCAGTACTTTGGCAAGATATTTAATGAAATCGAAGGATATAAGATTGGTGTCTGCAGCGAACATAAAGACATCAAAGAGACTGAATTAGTTATGGTGACAAGTGGGAAATAATGATGAAAAAAAAATAAAAAGTCATTTTTGGAGTAAAAACAAGTACAATATATAGAACTATATATAGAGAAAAAACACCATACAAAGTATGATGTTCATTTTAATCGGAGTGACTAGATTCGAACTAGCGGCCTCCGCCTCCCTAAGACGGCGCTCTAACCAAACTGAGCCACACCCCGTTAGCAATATGTATTCTATCTTAATTCATGTGAAAAGTCAAGAAATACTAATGAGATTTAAGAGGATATTCTAATGCAAAAACGGATCGACTAATCCAGAAATAAAATAGCAAATTTGCAACAAAATATAAGATGGCTGGTATCATATCCATCTATCATAAAGAATCAGGGGAAAATTAATTTGGACGTAACTAAAACTCAGAATAATCAATCAAACACAAATACAGATATAAATGCAGATATAAATACGAATACAAACACGAATACAGATATGAATGCGAATATAAATACAGATATAAATACGAATACAAATACAAATATGAGTATAAAGACAAAGAAAGAAAAGGAACGAGTCGCCGGTCTCGATTTAGTTAGAACAATTGCAGCCTTATTTGTGATCTGTGTACATTTCTTTTTAAACTGTGGATACTATTATGTGCCGATGGAAGGAATGACGATGTTTGTCATGACATGCACACGATGGCTGTTCATGACATGCGTTCCATTGTTTATTCTTTTGACCGGATATTTTAAAATTAATAAAAAACTAGAAATTACGCATTACAAAAGCCTGATTCCGATATTGGTGGCCTATTTTGTAATATCTATTTTGAAAATATTTGCTTCCAATCAATTATATGGAACGGTTTATTCTTTTGGAGATGCAATGCGTAATCTGTTCAACTATCAGATGGCCTGGTATGTGGGGATGTACGTGGCACTTATGCTTATGGCTCCATTTTTCAATGTTATGTGGCATGCACTGACTCTTAAACAGAAAAAATGGCTGATTATATCATTGGTGTTTATCACAAATTTGTATCCGATTGTTCGTTATGTTGCACCATCTTATTGGCAGATGCTTTATCCTTTGACATACTATTTCATCGGTGCGTATATTCGAGAACAGCAGCCTAAGATCAAGAAATGGATAGGAGGCATAATTCTATTGCTGATCGTAGTTGCAGAAGCAGCGGGATCTTATATTTATTCAAAACATGTATTCTTTAAATGGGATTTTCTCGGTGGCGTAGATAATGGATATAATACCTTTACGGTAGTAATTTGTGCAGTGATTCTGTTCTTATGTTTTTATGATGTTAAAATTAAGAATCGGTTTATAAACAGACTATTGGAAGCTATTTCAGGAGTTTCACTTGAAATATATCTGTTTGCCGGGATATTTGATGCGTACATTTATTACTATGCAAAACGTTACATAGAAGAAGGAGAAGCCTTTTTTAAGTTTTTTATTCCGTTGGTTCTGTTATCCTTTATAGGTGCACTGGTGGCATCCTTGATCTATCAAAAGCTTTATCAGCTGATTATAGGAGGAATTAAAGACTTAATAATGCGGAAAAAAGAAAAAATACAAAAATAATAAAAAAAATATAAAAATAGGATTGATTTTTTTTCGTACAAATGGTATTATATTTTAGTCGCGTAATTCAACAATAAAGCGACGGAACGCGGGAGTGCTGGAATTGGCAGACAGGCTAGACTAAGGATCTAGTTCGTGTATTCGAGTGAGGGTTCAAGTCCCTTCTCCCGCAGTATAAAGTGTGAATCCGAATGCAGCAATGTGTTCGGATTTTTTTGCGTTAGACACGAAAGATAATCGCCCCTAAATTGGTTTATTTTTTTGCATAAAAATAGCAGATGGTTAGTCTGCTATTTCTTACTTTTAAAATTCATTCAGAATTATGAGTTCTGT
>JAAYYM010000165.1 GCA_012515365.1 Clostridia bacterium | reverse complement strand
CTTCTAATGCAATCTGATCATTGTAACAAACAATCGCATCCATCTCCATTTTGCTTTCAATAAACTGTTTGACCATTGCTGCTGGTTTCTTACTTCGATCCTCTGTATGAAACAAAATGACATTATCTGGATTATAATACATACCTACTTCATTTAGAGCTTTGATGTATCCCTTATGTCTTGCCATACCTTGACTATCATCGATTTTAAATATGCCTACAATATGTTTATGTCCGAGTTCAATTAAATACTTGGTTAATAAGTAAGTTCCTTCTACATCATCCATAACTACATTGGGCTTATTCTTCATTTGTGGGTAAGTGCCCTGCAAAAATACATACGGTATTTTCAGCATATCCATTGCCTCGTACTGATTCATATGTTTGCAGAATATCTCACTTTTACTTGGTTCAATTATGACACCATCAATATCTTTTGTCATAATATCTTCCAATGCTTTTGCCTCATTCTTCTGACTGTTTCCTGTATTTTTTAGAAAAATGCTATAGCCCTCTCTAGTCATAACATTATCGATTCCTTGTATCACACGCGGAAATATATAGTCAGAAATATAAGTAGTCACAACGGCAATGTTATGTGAGCTTTTTCCTTTTCCTACACGTGCCCGCTCTACACAAAATGTTCCTTTTCCATGAATAGCCTCTATCAAACCATCATTTTCTAATATTGATAATGCTTTTCGAACAGTATGCCGACTAACAGAAAACTTGGCCGCCAATTCATTTTCTGATGAAATTTTATCTCCTCCACGAATTTTTCCAGTCATCATATCCTGACGTAATGATTCCATTAATATATAGTATTTTGACTGACCCTTCTCCTGTTTCATTTTTCTCCTCCGTATCCCTAAATTCTATTTATTTTTGTTGACAATATATTGCTGCACATTATTATAATTAATGGTTTGATACGGCAAATACACATACTTATCATTGATCAAACTTAAATCCTTTGGTATTTCCTGCTGCAGCGCCAGACTGTATGCCAGTTCAATGATGACTCTTGCCTGATTGTCTGCATCATTATAAATCGTTCCCAGCATCTTTTTGGTTTTGATCATCTCCAAAGCCTCTATATCACCATCTACTCCGACGATCAATGGAAATTTCTTGATTCTGTGCTCATTTAATGCATCAATAGCCCCTAGTGCCATATTATCATTGTTTGCAAAAATCACTTCTATTTCTGAAGGGTATTTATCTAATAAAAGATTCATTTTGGTACTTGCCTGTTCTCTGTTCCAATTGGCAATCTCATCACCAAGCTTTTCCACCGTATATCCCGCGTCTAAAACCTTACTGATCGAAGACTGCGTCCTTACGAGTGCATCCTGATGTCCTGGTTCTCCTTCCAACATAACATACTGCAAAGTCCTGTCACCATTTAAATCAATCTCATCAAATTTCTCCTTGCAGGCATTCACAATCAGATCTCCCTGTAGTTCTCCGGACTGTTTTGCCGCTGCCCCAACATAGTAGAGCTTATCCCAGCGTTCCAAATCCTCTTCTACAAGCTCTCGGTTAAAAAAGACAATCGGCATATTATAGTTTTTCGCTTTTTCTATAATAACAGATGCATCCGTTCGATCTACCAGGTTGACACATACTACGTCATATCCCTTTTCCGCAAATTTTTCTATCTGATCATTTTGTGTCAGCTGGCTTTTACTGGCACTTACGACCTCTAGCGTAATAGGGATATCATATTCCGTCTCTTTTTCGATCGCCCATTTCTTAATATCAGTTACAATTTCTGAAATGAATGTATCATATTCATCATAAATGCTGACTCCGATGCGTAGATTAGGGCTTTTGTCTTTCGCCTGTTTTCCAATATTCACATTAGTCTGGCATGCATTAAACACTAAAAGTGCAGCACATAACAAAGGAATGATTCTCTTCATTAATTTTCTCCTATCATTTATTTTACGAATGGAAACAGTAGTTTCTGATTCTTTTTTAAGTATAAACGCCGCTTATCCACTGCAATAAAAGTAACATGGTTTTTTAACTCTTCGTCAGCATATTCAGAATGCTTCATAAGTTGTTCTATCGCAATATATCCCATACTGAATTCATTCTGCACAACCATACTTTCAATGGTTTTATTATCCAGATGATAAATAGCCATTTCTGTATTGGCAATTGCATAAATCTTGACATCCTTATTCAGATTCTGTACAGCAGATACGATTGCCTCCGTAGAGGTATTGTCCAATGCTACCACAACATCTACAGCTTCCTCTGTCAGCTCTCTTTGCAAAAAAAGCATCGTCTGGATATTTTCCTCATTTTTACTTCTCTTCCATGTGACGATTTTACTAATCTTCTCTTGAAGCGCATCTTGTAATCCTCTTTTTCTCTCTAGCAGACTGTCACGATTTGTACCGTCCTCAATGACAGCAATTTTCACCTTTGAAATTTCTTTTTTTAATATTTCTTCCCCTAAAGAATATCCCATTTTGTAATTATCCGCCGAAACAAACTGATAATCAGAGTTCTCTCCGATTCCGGATTCTACGAAAATAACAGGAATAGAACGATCAATTGTTTCAAAATACTCCTTCACAGCCACATAATTACAACTTGCAATTATAAGTGCATCTGCTCCTCTCTTGATCTCTCTTTGGATCAGGTAGATCTGTTCCTGTGCATCACGCTCACTCATCGTTGTCATTAAATTGACTTCTACAAATGTACCCTCATCAGAAATCTTTTCTGCCGCCTGTTCTGCACCGCGACGTAAATTCTCCCAACGTTCTGTATCTTCTCCATAGACGATCACGGAAACGCTGACCTTTTCTTTGTTTTCCTCTCCCTGTATAGAGTAATAATAGTAAGCCATCATTAACAAAATAATAATTAGAATGATCCCTGCTATCAGGAGAAATCGGCTCTTTTTCATACTATTTATCCTCCTTGATCTCAGAATAAATGATCTTTGGCAGATGAATGATGATGGTTGTCCCTTCATCAAGTTCACTCTCAATTTTCAAACCATACTGCTCTTTAAAGTAAAGCTTGATTCTTTGATTAATATTAACAAGTCCGATACCCGATCCTCTTTTTCTTGCCTTCTGATCATCCGTCAGCAGTAAATCGATTTTCTCTTTTGGAATGCCCATACCGTTATCGGATACTTCTATATATATCACCTTCTGATTCATATCCCTTAATCTTGATTTCGCCTTCTCCATCCATATGCTCCACACCATAATAAATGGCATTTTCAAGCAACGGCTGTACGATCAGCTTAATGATACAGCATTCTTCTATCGCCGGATCAATGTCTATCTGTACAGAAAATTTATTTTTATAACGAACTTTTTGAATGTCTAAATAATATTTTGCATGCGCAATTTCATCCCGTATTGTGATGATGTTTTTACCCTTACTTAAGCTGATTCGGAACAGACTGGCTAATGCCGTAACCATAGAAATAGCTTCCGGATATCGTTCTCTTTCAACCATCCATACAACAGAGTCCAGCGTGTTATACAGAAAATGAGGATTGATTTGTGACTGCAAAGCATCCAGTTCACTTTTTCTCTTGTTCTCCTGTTCACGCACCATATCATCCATCAGCTTACGCATCTGTCTGACCATTGAATTGATCGTTCTTCCCAAATGCCTGACCTCATGCGTTCCACCGATATAAACCTCTTTATCCAAATTACCCTCTTCCAGATATTTGATGGATTTTTCCAGTTTTCTGATCGGATCCGTTACCCTTGAGGAAATCAATACATTACCAAATAAAATCAACAGAATTGTAATGATCGCTACCATGACTGCAAAAAATCGGATCTGATTAAGACTGACTGCAAATTCTCTGACCGGAGTCACACTGACAAGCTTCCATCCTGTGTAGCCGACTGTTTTTACGATTACAACACGCTCTTCTTTTTCAAATACTTCTTCATAATTTCCATCCTCATAAGTCGCTGCCACTTCATTGTTTTCATAAATCAGTCCTGAATTAATCGCCTGCTGCTCCGGATGATAGATAATCTCACCATTTCGGTTCATCAAATAAATATAACCGTTCCCTTTTTCATTTGCTTTGGATAACAGCTGCTCTATCCCACTGAAATTCATATCTACCAACAACACACCTCTGCGAATATGTCCTCTGTTCGTAAGCTCTACAGAACGACTCAAGGACACGACCCAGTAATACCTATAATTGCTGTTATCAAATAAATTCTGAATATGCGGTGTTGAAAAATGAACGTTTTCAATCTTCTCGTTTGCCTGCCTAAACCAGTCTTGTTCTTTGATATCGTTTCCGATTTTTTTATTTGCAACAGGGGATGCCGTTAAAACAGTGCCTTCCTCTGACACACAGACTATACTGACCAGATTATCCTTATTGGCTTCATAAAGAAGCTCCATCTCTCTGTTCATAGGCTCGTATGCAAGATCTCTGTTTTTAATAACACTATAATACATCGTATCTGAAACACTCATCATGCTTCGGATATAGGTATTCAAATTCCAGCTGGCCTGATCCAAAAGCTGTTTATTACTCTCAATCGCAGTATTTTTCGTATTTCTGGCAAATT
The DNA here is from genome assembly GCA_012515365.1 of Clostridia bacterium. The sequence continues at coordinate 5,084 of JAAYYM010000165.1, read as the reverse complement.
GCGCATAAAGAATAATACCCATAAAGCTGATCGCAATAATGGCTACCACCGTAAAAGAAATAGAAATCATTAATTGGATACTTCTTTTTTGAAATTTATTCTTCATTTACTCCCGCCTTATTACTCCTATATCTGGAAGGTGAAATTCCAAACTGTTTTTTAAATACATAGCTAAAATAGTTAGGCTCCATATATCCTACCTTCTCTGAAATCACATATGCTTTTTCATCTGTAGAATCTAACATCCAAAGTGCCTTCTCCATCCTGATCTTAGTCAGATATGCAACAAAACTAAGCCCTGTTTCTTTCTTAAACAAAGTTGAAAAATAGGTCGCACTCAAATTTAAAAATCTACAGATTTTCTCTACAGATAGCTCACTGTTGGAATAATTCTCCTCCATATAACAGACTGCCTTTTCAATTAAAAGCTTTGTCGCATCTTTACGCTCTGCCCTTATCATACCGCGTATCTGCATGCAGAGTGACAGCAGCCATTCACCAATTGCATCAAGTGAATCAAATTTTCTAATCTCCTGATAAAAATCGATCTGAAACTGATCAACAGAATCTGAATCCAGCTCGTAGACTCTGGTCAGCCTCGTGATTTCTACAAGAAGCTCCATAAAAGAAGACTGCAGCTGTGCTAATGTGATCCGTGATGACTTAAGTACATTCATCATATCCTTGACAGCTTCCTCTAATTCTTCCTTAGTTCCTACCTTAAGTGCACGCGTAATACTCTGTATGTCCTTTTCATCCAAGATAAATCTTGCATCTGCCTTTGGCTCAATATCATGTATGAAAATCGCCTGATTTGGTTCGATTAGAATTCGATAATCTATCGCATCCTTTGCTTCCTGAAAAGATTGATAAAGCTCTTCTAGATTACACGTGATCTGTCCGATCCCTCCTGTTACATTAATCCGTAACATCCGATGAGAAATTTTGCAGACCTGATCTAATATATGAATAAATACATCAAGCTCTTCTTTTTCTTTCAAAAGTCCGATGATTGCTACATTTCCAAGGTAGTTTGTGCATAAATAAGAAAATTTCTTTGACAGTCTCTCCTCCACCATCTGCTTAATTGAAACTGAAAAGAGACCCGCATCCACCATATCTCCATCAAACTGTACATCTGTCTTGATTACTCCCACCACATAATATGGCGATGTCAGGCGAAGATTGCAGGACTCTGCAATCTGTACAATTTCCTTTTTTCCGACTCTACCTTCTAAAAGACTGATCAGAAGCTGCTCCCTAAGCATTGGAATACTCTCCATGTAATACTTACGAAGCCTGTCCAGATTTCTCTTTTGATCAAGTTCCTCATCCAGACGCTGCTTGATCCTGACAAAAACCTGCGTTAATTCTGCTGAATTAATCGGCTTTAATATATATTCTTCTGCCTCTAACTTGATGGCCTCTTTAGCATATTCAAACTCATCATATCCGGAAAAAATGACGATCTTCGTATTAGAAAGAGTCTCTTTTAATTTTTTACAAAAAGTCAGTCCATCCATAAATGGCATTTGTATATCTGTCATTACGACATCCGGGCATAGTTTTTCTGCTTTTTCTAATGCCTCTTCACCATTTTCTGCAGAATCAATGACCTTAAATCCTATGGATTCCCAATTGACTTTTCTAATGATTGCTTCTCTGACCTCTTCCTCATCATCTACAAGGATTACTGAATAATAGCTCATATTGCCTCCTAATCAACGATCTTTCATTAACTGAACCTCTGTATAATATCCACCATCTATAACAATTTCCTGATAATTCTCCTGATCAATAACCAACGATTTACATAAATAAGACGGAATCACCATTTCTCCATTGTTGTACTGCTGATTATCATTGATCTGAGGGGTTCCTCCATCAAGAACAGCCTGTACCATTGAAACGCATTTTCCTGACAAAATTCTTGTATCTTTATAAATAGACATGTCCTGTTTTCCATCGATGATATTCTGTATTGCCATCAGCTCAGCATCCTGACCGGTGATGAGTGGCCAGTCCTGATCCTGATCATACTCATGCATCTGCAGCGCAGTAATGATCCCATAGGAAAAACCATCAAATGCCGAACACGCGATATCCAGCTTTTCATCCGTATAATAGTCTCGCAATAATCCCACACAACGAATCCTGGCTGTATCCTGTGACCAGCGTAATATGCAAGTTTCCTCAAATGATATCTGATTCGACTTACATACCAAAACCCCATTATCCAGATAAGGTTTAAGAATCTCCATCAGTCCGTTATATAAGTAAACTGCATTATTATCATCAGGTGATCCCATAAAAAACTCAATGGTATAGCTTTTTCCATTTTTAAGCGCTTCTTTTAAGTGCTTTTTGTCTTCAATATACTTACCGATCAACACACCTATTTCTTTATTATCAAATGTTGCATAATAGGAAACTGCATCCGTATTCATCAAAAGACGGTCATAGGCAATCACATAGATACCATTTTTTTTCGCCTTTTGTAATACATCAACCAATGCTGTAGAATCAATAGAAGCAACTACCAGGCAATCAGCTCCGTTTAGGATCATATTATCAATTTGTGAAACCTGTGCCTGAATATCATCCTCTGCATATTGCAGATCCACCTCATATCCTATTGCCTCAAGCTTTGCCTTCATATTTGCACCATCATTTAACCAGCGCTCTGATGACCTTGTCGGCATGGCAACACCAACTTTTTTTCCTTTTACGATAGATTCTGTTTTTGATTCCTGTCCTACCTGGTCGATAATCGTAAACTCATTTTCATAATCCTTTGTCTGCGTATTTTCTTGATTACACGCACATAAAACAGAACTGAATAATAGTGAAAACGTTAAAAGGACTGTACACATCCTTCTTTTCATGTCTATACCTCCGTACAAGTGAAACGATACACGAAACTCATACTCCACTTTTTAACTCTATGATCTCATCTTGTGTCAACTCACGAAACTCACCTTTTTGCATTTTGGGATCCAGCAACAATGTTCCCATACGGACTCTTTTTAAATAAGTAACCTTTAATCCACAAGTTTGAAACATCCTCTTGACCTGATGATATTTTCCCTCATGAATGGTAACCTTAGCTGTATGTTCACTCAATATTTCCAAGTCAGCGGGAAGCGTTATTTTTTCTTCTCCAATGTTCAGTCCCATCTGAAACTGACCAATCATCTCTTGTCTCAGAGATCCATCAAGCTCTGCATAATAAACTTTATCGACATGTTTTCTTGGAGAGAGCAGCTTATGTGCAAGCTCTCCATCATTTGTGATTAATAAAAGACCTTCTGTATCCAGATCAAGACGACCAACCGGAAACAAATCCTTTCTCCATACCTCTTTCATATAATCCATAACGGTTGGATTGATCTGATCCTTTGTCGCTGTCACACATCCAGCCGGTTTATTGAGCATATAATATACAAATTTCTGCAGATGCAGCTCATTGTTGTCTAAGCAGATTTTTTGTGTTTCATAATCAACTTTCATTTCTGGATTTTTAACAATGACATCGTCTACGCTGACACGACCCTGACGTATGATTTTTTTTACTTCGCTTCTCGTCCCTGCCTGCAGATCTGCTAATACTTTATCAATTCTGAGTCTTCCCATTTTATACTCCAACCATTACATTGTAACCACGCAGTCTCCTCCACGGTCTTTTGCCTGATACATGAGCTCATCCGCTCTGCTGTACAGCTGCGCAAAAGTCTTTCCATCTCTTGGAGAAAATGCAATTCCCATGCTTCCTGATATATCTATTTTAACATCAAGCTCGTCCGAAATCAGTCTAAGTTTATCCAAAAAGTCATTTGCTTTATTCTTAAGCTTTTTATCATTTGCAGCATTCTTAATAAAAATTACAAATTCATCACCGCCAAGACGACCTAGTACATCTTCTTTTCTGAACTCCTCACTCATGAGTAAAGCAACCCGTTTAAGCAAAGTATCCCCGACAATATGTCCCAACGTATCATTTACATGTTTAAACTTATCAATGTCAAATAATAATAATGCACTATCCGGCGTCTCACTTTCACTTAGATATGCATCTATCATCTTCTCCAGAGCTCCTCTATTTAAAAGCTCTGTCATGGAGTCGGTCTGCGCCAGTTTAACCAATCTCTTGTTCTTTTTATGAAACGTATTAACAAGAAACAAAGTCAATACGACTACAACACAACAGCAAATAATAATAGTAGATATAATATTATTATAATATTCCTTTGTTACGACATCCTCCGGAAGTGATACATAAGTAAACCAGTCATTGATTCCAACCGGATAATAATATCCATATTGAAAATAACCATCCTTCTGATAACTGATAATTCCATCCTGATCATATTTTAAATCATTCTTAATGGTTTCTAATGATTGATTCTGATCAAAATAAACCCCATTCCAATAGTTAAGTAAATTTGTACCGTAAAGTGATTTCGTGTTCTCTGAATTTACGATTACCTCTCCATCTGGAAGGAAGATGCTACAATGCCCATGTCCCTCAAAACAGGTAATGTCAATAATCTGGGAAAGTTCATCTAGTCTGTAAATACCGATGATCAAACCTGTGATTTTTTCTTTCTGATAAATGGGTGCATAAATAACTACATTTCTCTCACCATTTACATTAGAATATTGTACTTCTGAAATCCCGCTCAGCCCCATTAATCCATTCTCTAAATACGCGCGTCCCAAAGCATTTGATGCCTTTCCCTCTGATGAAATCGCATCTCCGTTTGCTTTTGTCAGCCACATTCTGGTGAAATCGGTCTTCTTACTCACACGCTGCAATGTATCTAAAGCTTCTGCCGAATGAATATCTTCATACTCTGAAAAAACTTCTGCGAATGCCTCCACAAAAGAAACTGAGGTTTTCATATGCAACTGTATCTCATCGGCCAGCTGATGCCCTGTTTCCTGGAGTCTTGTCTCATACTGCGACTTTGTCATCGCTATATTGCGAACAGAATATAGAAGCATAAATACAACCATCAACAGAATTAATACAATTGGATAAGCCATTCGTACAAATTTTTTAAAGTTCATAATCGTCTCCCAAT